>DOWQ01000687.1 GCA_003519485.1 Streptomyces sp.
CCGGCCGCGCTGCCGAAGCTGCTCGCCCGCAGGCGCGGCAGGCGCGGCTGAGCCGGTGCCCCGGCCGGCGACCGGTCACCCGGTCGAGCAGGCCATCGGGGCCGGCCCGTCATCGGGCCGGCCGGTCATTCGGCCGTGGTCATCTTCTTGCCGTAGTCGACGATGTCTTCCTTGCCCGGTGCCTCGAGCTCGAAGTCCTCGTTCCAGTCGGCCAGCCGGAGTACCCCCGCGTCGCCGGCCCGCTGGAAGCGCAGCGGGTACGGCGTGCCCTCCAGGGAGACGTCGAGCGTGCCGCCGGAGCCCTTGCCGCCGGCCACCCGTATCGTGCGCACGCCGGAGACCTCGGTGCGCTCCCCCTTGGACAGCCCGCCGTGCAGCACCAGCAGCCCGTCGAGCAGCAGGTCCATCTCGGTGAAGCCGCTGAGCTGCTTGTACGCGGGGTCTCCGGCGGGCACCTTGACGTACTTGCCGTCGAGCTTGCCGGCCGCGGCGGCGTCGGCCTCGCTCTCCCGGTCCTCCTGGCTCTTCCAGAAGTTCGCGTCGGCCTTGAGATAGAGGTCGTCGTCGACGCGCAGGAATTCGAAGGTGCTCGCCTCGGTGGTGACCTTCCCGCTGCCGCCGTCCTCCTTGAGGCGCATGTCGAGCTCGTACGTCTCACCGTGGCTGACGATGTTGCCGGACAGCCGCACGGCGTCCGCGGCCTCGACGGCCTGCCTGGCCTTGCTCTCGATCTTCTTCGCGGAGAGCTTGGCAACCCCGTTCGTGCCCGCGTCCGGATCCACCTCCTCGGCGCATCCGGCAAGCGCCGCGGTGAGTCCCATGCACAGCGCGCCGGCGTACACCGCGTAGCGTGTGCTGGGGGCGACGGCCGGGGTCCGGGGGAACGCAGTCACGTCTGTTGTGCCTCCTGAATGCGGGAACTCGACGGCAGCGTACCGGTGCTGTCCAGCATGTCCGGACGGCCCCCGGTTCCGGGCGGCCACCACGGCGCGGCCCGCTCGGGCACGCTAGCCTTAATCCGTTATCGACCCGTTTATCCGGCGAAAAGGAGGCGTGCGACATGGTGTCAGGCGCCCCTCGCGTCTTCGTCTCGCATCTCGCGGGTGTCGCGGTCTTCGACCCCAGCGGCGATCAGGTCGGCCGGGTCCGCGACCTGGTGGCGATGCTGCGCGTCGGCGGCCGGCCGCCGAGGCTGGTCGGCCTCGTCGTCGAGGTCGTGAACCGCCGCCGGATCTTCGTGCCCATGACGCGGGTCACCGGCGTGGAGTCCGGCCAGGTGATCACCACCGGGGTGGTCAACATCCGCCGCTTCGAACAGCGTGCGACCGAGACCCTGGTGCTCGGCGAGCTGCTCGACCGGCGCGTGCGGCTCACCGCGACGGACGAGGAGGTGACGGTGCTCGACGTGGCGGTCACCCAGCTGCCCGCCCGCCGCGACTGGGAGATCGACAAGGTCTTCGTACGGCGCGGCAAGAGCGGCGCCCTGCGGCGGCGCGGCGAGGCGCTGACCGTCGACTGGTCGGCCGTCTCCGGCTTCTCCCTCGAGGAGCACGGCCAGGGCGCCCAGAATCTGCTCGCCGCCTTCGAACAGCTGCGCCCCGCCGACCTCGCCAATGTGCTGCACCACCTCTCCCCCAAGCGCCGCACGGAGGCCGCCGCGGCCCTCGACGACGACCGGCTCGCCGACGTCCTGGAGGAGCTGCCCGAGGACGACCGGGTCGAGATCCTCGGCAAGCTGCAGGACGAGCGCGCCGCCGACGTCCTGGAGGCGATGGACCCGGACGACGCGGCCGACCTGCTCTCCGAGCTGCCGGAGGAGGACAAGGAGCGGCTGCTGACGCTCATGCAGCCGCAGGACGCCGCGGACGTACGCCGGCTGATGGCGTACGAGGAGCGCACCGCGGGCGGCCTGATGACCACGGAGCCGATCGTGCTGGGCCCTGACGCGACGGTGGCCGACGCCCTCGCGCGGGTCCGCAACCAGGATCTCTCCCCCGCCCTCGCCGCACAGGTGTACGTCACCCGCCCTCCCGACGAGACCCCGACCGGGAAGTTCCTCGGCACGGTGCACTTCCAGCGGCTGCTGCGCGACCCGCCGTTCACCCTCATCGGCTCGATCGTCGACAACGACCTCCAGCCGCTGCGGCCGGAGACGCCGCTGTCCGAGGTCACCAGCTATCTCGCCACCTACAACCTCGTCGCGGCCCCGGTCGTGGACGAGAGCCGGTCGCTGCTCGGCGTGGTGACGGTCGACGACGTGCTCGACCATCTGCTCCCGGAGGACTGGCGGGAGACGGAGCTGCACGGTGAGGTCGGCGTCCCGAACCTGCCGGAGGTTGCCGAATGACCACTGAGCGGATCCGCATCGACCAGCCCAAGGCCCCCCGGCGCAGCCTGCTGCCGGCCTACGACCCGGAGGCCTTCGGACGTACGTCCGAGAGGATCGCGCGTCTCCTGGGCACCGGGCGTTTCATCGCCTGGATGACCGTCGTGATCATCCTGTGGGTGGTGTGGAACAGCACCGCGCCGGAGCACCTGCGGTTCGACGAGTACCCCTTCATCTTCCTGACCCTGATGCTGTCCCTGCAGGCCTCGTACGCCGCCCCGCTGATCCTGCTGGCCCAGAACCGGCAGGACGACCGCGACCGCGTCAACCTCGAACAGGACCGCGCGCAGAACGAGCGCAGCATCGCGGACACGGAGTTCCTCACCCGGGAGATCGCCGCCCTGCGGCTGGGCCTCGGCGAGGTCGCGACCCGGGACTGGATCCGCTCCGAGTTCCAGGACCTGATCAAGGAACTGGAGGACCGCCGGACCGACTCCGGGCACCGCCCGGAACGCCGGTCCGCGGGGCCGTGACACACCCGGCCGCTCGCGCTCCGTCCCCGCCCGGGAGCCCCGGAGCGGGCGGCTGTGACACACACCGCAGACCAGCGCCCCGCAAGCCACCGCGCGCGCCGTACCATCGACCGTATGGCTACCGAGACTCCCACAGGATCCGTACCGAGCGAGGACGCGGTGCGCGCCGCGCTCGCCACGGTCAACGACCCGGAGATCCACCGCCCGATCACCGACCTCGGGATGGTCAAATCGGTCGAGATCGCGGCGGACTCCTCCGTCGCGGTCGTCGTATATCTGACGGTCTCGGGCTGCCCGATGCGCGAGACGATCACCCGCGAGGTCACCGAGGCGGTCGCCGGCGTCGACGGCGTCACGGGAGTCAGCGTCGAACTGGACGTGATGAGCGACGAGCAGCGCAAGGAGCTCGCCTCCTCGCTGCGCGGCGGCAAGGCCGAGCGCGAGGTGCCCTTCGCCCAGCCCGGCTCGCTCACCCGCGTGTACGCGGTCGCCTCCGGCAAGGGCGGCGTGGGCAAGTCCTCGGTGACGGTCAACCTCGCCGCGGCGATGGCCGCGGACGGGCTGAAGGTCGGCGTGGTCGACGCCGACATCTACGGCCACTCGGTGCCCCGGATGCTCGGCACGGACGCCCGGCCGACCCAGGTCGAGAACATGATCATGCCGCCCTCCGCGCACGGCGTGAAGGTCATCTCGATCGGCATGTTCACGCCCGGCAACGCCCCCGTGGTGTGGCGCGGCCCCATGCTGCACCGGGCGCTCCAGCAGTTCCTCTCGGACGTCTTCTGGGGCGACCTGGACGTCCTGCTCCTCGACCTGCCGCCGGGCACCGGCGACATCGCCATCTCGGTGGCCCAGTTGGTGCCGAACGCCGAGATCCTCGTCGTGACCACGCCGCAGCAGGCGGCGGCCGAGGTCGCGGAGCGGGCCGGCTCCATCGCCGTACAGACCCACCAGAAGATCGTCGGTGTGGTCGAGAACATGGCGGGCCTGCCCTGCCCGCACTGCGACGAGATGGTGGACGTCTTCGGTTCGGGCGGCGGCGAGCGGGTCGCCGAGGGCCTCACCCGGACCACCGGGGCGCATGTGCCGGTGCTCGGTTCCATCCCGATCGACGTCCGGCTGCGGGAGGGCGGCGACGACGGCAGGCCCGTCGTGCTGACCGACCCCGAGTCGGCCGCGGGCAGCGCGCTGCGCTCGATCGCGGGCAAGCTCGGTGGCCGGCAGCGAGGGCTGTCCGGGATGTCGCTGGGAATCACGCCGCGCAACAAGTTCTGAGGCGCGGGCCCCGGAGCGGGTTCGGGCGCCGTGACGGGATGTGGGCCGGGCCCCCTTGGCGGGGGTGCCCGGCCTCTCCTTCGGGCCCGGTGTCAGGCGGCGTACTCGGTGATGTCCTTGATGACCGAGAAGCCCAGGCCGTACGCGCTCATTCCGCGCCCGTACGCGCCCACGTGCACGCCGTCGCGCGCCTCGCCCGCCAGCACCCAGCCGTACTCGGACTCCCGGTAGCGGAAGGCCGTCGGGACTCCGCCGACCGGCAGCGACAGCGTCGACCACGCCGGGCCGTCCAGGTCGTCCGCGAGCTCCCAGGCAGCCGCGGTCTGCTGCTCCAGCCAGTCGTCGCGGAGCGAGCGTTCCATCTGACTCGGCCAGGTGCATGACAGCAGACCGGAGCCCGCGAGCCAGGCGGCCGAGGACACGGAGGTGGCATCCAGCACGCCGGTGCCGTCCGTGCTGCGCCGTACGGGGCGGCTGGCCACGGTCACCACGACCGCGAAGCGCTGGCCCTCCTGCTCCTGCTCCGACCGGTAGGTCGGCACCTCGCCGTGGCCGGTGGCGCCGTGCTCGACCGTGCCGTCGGCGGTGGCGCCCACCCGCAGCAGCCAGCGCGGCCCGGTGAATGTCTCGTCGAGGCCGTACCAGGGGAACGCGGCCCTGAGATAGCCGTCCACCGCGCGATTGCCGCCGGACGCCTCCTGAGCCTCGCCACCGGCCTCCACGCCGGACGTGCTGGGCCCGTCGAGCGCCCCCTGCGCCCCTACCCGACTCGTCGTCTCCATGTGCGTGGTGCCTCCTTGTTGCCCCGTCGTCTTGGGGGGCCCGCCACTCGGACGGGCCTGACCCCGGACATAGGGAGAATAACCACACCGGTCCCGCCGTTCGGCGCGTACGGGTGGATCAGGTGGCGTCCGCGTCGAACGGCGGACGCTCCCCGGCCTCCAGTTTTTCCCGCTTGCGCAGCAGGTCGGAGCCGCCGGAGGAGGAACCGGAGGACTTCTCGAAGGAGATCTTGGATCCACTCGCGGAGCCGCCGCCGGACGGGTCTCCCCCGCGGCCGTGCACGGCGTCGGTGACGTCGCTCATCTCCTTGCGGAGATCGAAGCCGTTGCGGATGTCCTTCAGGTCCTCGTTCTCCGCCAGCTGCTTGCGCACGAACGTCTTCGGGTTGAGGTCCTCGAAGTCGAAGTCCTTGAAGTCCGGCCCCAGCTCGGAGCGGATGTCAGCCTTGGCGCTGTCCGAGAAGTCCCGGATCTTGCGGATGAAGCGCGAGGTGTCCTGAATCACCTTGGGCAGCTTGTCCGGACCGAACACGAGCACCGCAAGGATCACGAGCGCCACGATCTCGAGTGCGCCTATGTCATTGAACACCGAGCAACTCCTTGGGACGTCCACGGCCCGCAGGCCGGCTGGGCCTCCCCGCCGGAGGTGGGGACGGGTCGGGGCCAGTCCACGGTACCTGGCGATCCCCGGCCGGCGGTACTGTCCCGGCGGCCGCGGGAACCGGCACGTTCACCGGGGGCCGCCCGCCGCGCCGAGGGTCAGTTCCACGGTGCGCTCCTTGCCGTCCCGCTTCAGGGTCAGGGCCAGCCGGTCGCCGGGGCGGTGGCTGCGGATCTTCACGATCAGCTCCTCGCCGCTGTGCACCCGGGCGCCGTCCACCTCGGTGATCACGTCACCGCTCTCGATCCCCGCCTTCTCGCCCGGCCCGTCCGGGACCACGGCCGGGCTGTCGCTCCCCGCCGTGCCGACCCGCGCCCCGTCGCCGGCGTAGCGCATGTCGAGAGTGACTCCTATCACCGGGTGGCTGGCCCTGCCCGTGTTGATCAGCTCCTCCGCGACCCGCTTCCCCTGGTTGACCGGGATGGCGAAGCCGAGGCCGATACTGCCGCCCTGGCCGTCCTCCGGGCCGCTGCCGTCGCCGGCCGCCTGGATGGCGCTGTTGATGCCGATGACGCGGCCCCGGGAATCCATCAGCGGGCCGCCGGAGTTGCCGGGGTTGATCGGCGCATCGGTCTGC
The DNA here is from genome assembly GCA_003519485.1 of Streptomyces sp. GTDB lineage: Bacteria > Actinomycetota > Actinomycetes > Streptomycetales > Streptomycetaceae > Streptomyces. Next base: position 6,155 of record DOWQ01000687.1, read on the forward strand.
AGCGCGTCGACATAGCTGACGTCGCCCCCGTCGGCCTCCTCGCCGCCGGCGGTGATCGGCCGCTCCTTGGCACTGATGATCCCGGAGGTGACGGTGCCCGCCAGGTCGTACGGGGCGCCGATCGCGACGACCGGGTCGCCGACCCGGACCGAGTCGGAGTTGCCAAGTGTCAGTGGGTGCAGCCCATCGACCCCGGACACCTTGACCACCGCCAGGTCGTAGCCGCTGTCGCGGCCGACGATCTCGGCCTCGGCGGTCGCGCCGCCGTTGAACGTCACCGAGATGTCGCCGCCCGAGGCGGCGGACTCCACGACATGGTCGTTCGTCAGGATGTGGCCCCGCTTGTCGAGCACGAAACCCGTGCCGGTGCCCTGCTCCCCGCCGCCCCGCACATGGAAGGTCACCACTCCGGGCAGCGCCGCCTCCGCGATGCCCGCGACGCTGCCCGGGTCGCGCTCCCGGCTCTCGGCCGGCGCCTGCGGCAGTTCGACGTCGACGAAGCCGCTGTTGCGCTCGACGTACGCCCCGATGCCGCCGCCGATGCCGCCCGCGACCAGCGCCAGCAGCAGCGCGCCCACCAGCATGGCGCCCGTGCCCGGCCGCCGACGGGGAGCGGGCTCCCGGCCGGCGGGGGCGGGGCGTTCCCCGGGGACCGGGT
>DOWQ01000345.1 GCA_003519485.1 Streptomyces sp.
CGCTCGTCCCGGCGGCCGACGGGCGGCTGCGGGCCGCGCTGCCGAGCACCGTCGCGCTGCCCGAGGGGCGCTGGGACGCCTACGTCGCGGACGCCGGGGGTGAGGCGGAGCGCCTCATGCCGGGCCTGAACGACCTGCGGTCACTCGTCGACCGCCGCCCGGACACCGGCCGCGGCTCGGTGGCCGTGCGCATTCCGTACACCACCAAGCACGGCAACCTCTCGGTCCGCAGCTGGCTGCGCGGGCCGCACGCGGAGGCGGCCGAGATCCATGTGCTGGACGGCTCGGTGGCCGTGCACGGCCGGCTGTACGGAGCGCAGGCCGGTCCGGAGGCCGTGGCCGAGGCGCGCTCCCGCCGCGACCCGGCCGCTGTCCGTACGGTCCCCGTGACCGCGGACGGCTCCCAGTTCTCCTTCACGCTCTTCTACCAGGAGCTCGCCGGCTTCTGGGAGGGCGGCCAGGAGACCTGGGACCTCTGGCTGAGACCCGCGCGGGGGGCCGGGGCGGTGCGGGTCGCCCGCATCCTCGACGACGTGGCGGACAAGAAGCCGATCTTCCACTATCCGGCCCAGCCGCTGTCCCCGCCGCACGGCCAGGCCCGGATCGGCCCTTACTACACGCAGGACAACGACCTCTCGGTACGGATGGGGGAGCCGGCGGGCAGGAGCTGAGCCGGGAGCCGCGGCACCCCGGCCGCCGTCGCGGACACCTGCTGTTCGCGATGGCTGGGAGACTCGTACGCATGTTGGACACCTCCGCACGGCTGCTCCGCCTGCTCGCCCTGCTGCAGGCCCACCGCGACTGGTCCGGCCCGGACCTCGCCGACCGCCTGGGCGTCACTCCGAGGACCGTGCGCCGCGATGTCGACCGGCTCCGTGAGCTGGGCTATCCGGTGCACGCCAGCCCCGGCACCGGCGGTGGCTACCAGCTGGGCGCGGGCGCCGCGCTGCCGCCGCTGCTGCTCGACGACGAGGAGGCCGTCGCCGTCGCGGTCGGCCTGCGGACCACGGCGGGCGGCGGTATCCAGGGCATCGAGGAGACCTCCGTACGGGCCCTCACCAAGCTGGAGCAGGTGCTCCCGGCCCGGCTGCGGCGCCGGGTCGAGGCGCTGAACGCCTTCACCGTGCCGATGCTCGGCGACCGTCGCGGGCCGACCGTCGAGTCGTCCCTGCTGGTCGAACTGACGAACGCCTGCCGGGACCGCGAGCGGCTGCGCTTCGACTACCGGGACCACCAGGGGTCGGCCCGCCGGCGGACGGCCGAGCCGCACCGGCTGGTGTTCACGGAGCGGCGCTGGTATCTCGTCGCCTGGGACCTCGACCGGGAGGACTGGCGTACGTTCCGGGCGGACCGGATCACCCCCAGGCCGCCGCACGGCCCGCGCTTCGAACCGCGCCGCCCGCCCGCCGAGGACCTCGCGGCGTATGTCTCGCGCGGCGTGTCCACCGCGGTCTATCCCGCCCGGGCCGTGGTGCTGCTGCGGGTGCCGCTGGAGGAGGCGGCGGAGCGGGTCTCGCCGTCGGCCGGGATGCTGGAGGCGGTCGACGAGCGCAGCTGTCTGCTGCACACCGGGGCGCACAGTCTGGACATGATGGTGGTCCACATCGTCCTGATGGGGTTCGACTTCGAGGTCCGGGAGCCGCCCGAGCTGGCCGACCGGATCGACGAGATCGCCGATCGGCTGAACAGGGCACGCGGCGTTTCGAGCCGGTGATAGGGGCAACCCGGCGGATCCGTACGGATCCGCACAGAGAAGAGCCCCGCCATGCCACCAGAGGAAATCCGGCCGGACGACCCGAAACAGCGCCAGCGCGAGGCCCACCGCGCCGCCGACCCGGCGGCCGGACCGCTGACCACGGACCAGGGCGTGGTCGTCGACCACACCGACGACTCGCTGGCCGCCGGGGAGCGCGGGCCGACCCTCATGGAGGACTTCCACTTCCGGGAGAAGATCACCCGCTTCGACCACGAGCGGATCCCGGAGCGGGTGGTGCACGCGCGCGGCGCGGGCGCGTACGGCTTCTTCGAGCCCTACCACTCGTGCGCGGAGTTCACCAAGGCGGCGTTCCTCCAGGACCCGGCGGTGCGCACCCCCGTCTTCGTGCGCTTCTCCACGGTGCAGGGGCCGCGCGGCTCCGCCGACACGGTCCGGGACGTACGCGGCTTCGCGACCAAGTTCTACACCTCGGAGGGCAACTACGACCTGGTCGGGAACAACTTCCCGGTCTTCTTCATCCAGGACGGCATCAAGTTCCCCGACTTCGTGCACGCGGTGAAGCCCGAGCCGCACAACGACATCCCCACCGGCGCCTCGGCCCACGACACGCTCTGGGACTTCGTCTCCCTCCAGCCCGAGACGCTGCACGCCATCTTCTGGCTGATGTCGGACCGGGCCATCCCGCGCAGCTACCGGATGATGCAGGGCTTCGGCGTGCACACCTTCCGCTTCGTCGACGCGGACGGGCGCGGGACCTTCGTGAAGTTCCACTGGAAGCCCAAGCTGGGCGTGCACTCGCTGGTCTGGGACGAGGCGCAGGAGGTCCAGGGCCGTGACCCGGACTTCAACCGGCGCGACCTGTGGGACCGGATCGAGGCCGGCGACCACCCGGAGTACGAACTCGGGGTGCAGCTGGTGCCCGAGGAGGACGAGCACACCTTTGACTTCGATCTGCTCGACGCCACGAAGATCATCCCGGAGGAGCAGGTCCCCGTACGGCCCATCGGCCGGATGGTGCTGGACCGCAACCCGGACAACTTCTTCGCCGAGACCGAGCAGATCGCGTTCCACACGGCCAACGTCGTCCCCGGCATCGACTTCACCAACGACCCGCTGCTCCAGGCGCGGAACTTCTCCTACCTGGACACGCAGCTCATCCGGCTGGGCGGCCCCAATTTCACCCAGCTCCCGGTCAACCGGCCGGTGACCCCGGTGCGCAACAACCAGCGCGACGGCTACCACCAGAGCCGGATCCACTCCGGCACGAACTACAGCGAGAACTCCCTCGGCGCCGGCTGCCCCGCCGTCGCCGGCACCGCGGACCCCAGCGCGTACCGCCACCTCCAGGAGCGGGTCGACGGAGCCAAGATCCGCAAGCGCAGCCCCACCTTCCAGGACCACTGGACCCAGCCGGCCCTGTTCTGGCACTCCATGTCGGACTGGGAGAAGCAGCACATGGTGGCGGCGTTCCGGTTCGAGCTGGGCAAGGTCGGCGCGATGAAGGTGCGCGAACGCACCGTCGAGCAGCTGACGCTGGTGGACCACGAGCTGGCCACCGCGGTCGCCCAGGGCATCGGCGTCGAGCTGCCGGAGCGGCGGGACAGCACCCCGAGCCCGGCCCCGTCCCCGGCGCTGAGCTTCGAGAACCTGAAGGGCGACGGAAGCATCGCCACCCGGCAGATCGCGGTCCTGGTCGCGGACGGTGTGGACGGCGCCCAGCTGGACGCCGTACGCGACGTGCTGGAGGCAGCAGGCGGCGCGGTCGTCGAGGAGCTGGCGGCGCACGACGGTACGGTGCTGGACGCCGCCGGGGTGCGGCGCCCGGTCACCCGCGCCCTGCCCACCGTCGCCTCCGTGCTCTACGACGCGGTGCTGGTGCCCGGCGGCCCCGACAGCGCGCTGGCGGTCGCGGCGGACGACGCGGCGGTGCGGTTCGTCCGGAACGCCTTCCGGCACGGCAAGCCGATCGGCGGCCTCGGGGCGGGTGCGGGGGTGCTCGGCGGGCTGGGTCTCGACGGCGTACGCATCGCCAACGGGGACGGCGGCGGCGCGGTCTCCGACCAGGGCGTCGTCACGGACACGGCACCCGGCGCGCCGGGCGAGGAGTTCGGCCGGGCCTTCACCGACGCCATCGCGGCGCACCGCCACTGGGGACGCGCCCCGGTCAACGGCTGAGCTGAGGGCAGCTCACGCGCTCGCCCCGAATGAACCATGGACCCACCCCCGAGTGGTCCGTGGAGCAGCCGGGGCGGGCTCGCGCCGGGCCGGGGGAGGCGCGGCGGATCCGTCGCCCGGGTCCGCGCCGGTTCACTCCCGCCGCTTCACGGCCCGCTCCCGCCCCGGCTCGTCCTCCTCCATCGACGCGACGTACGGGTGGTGCAGGTCGAAGGCCGGCGACTCGGAGCGGATCCGCGGCAGGGTGACGAAGTTGTGCCGGGGCGGCGGGCACGAGGTCGCCCACTCCAGCGAGCGGCCGAAGCCCCACGGGTCGTCCACATCGACCCGCTTGCCGTACTTCGCCGTCTTCCAGAGGTTGTAGAGGAACGGCAGCGTCGACATGCCGAGCAGGAACGCCCCGACCGTCGACACGGTGTTGAGCAGGGTGAAACCGTCGGCCGCCAGATAGTCGGCGTACCGGCGCGGCATTCCCTCGGCGCCCAGCCAGTGCTGCACCAGGAAGGTGGTGTGGAAGCCGGTGAACAGCGTCCAGAACTGAATCTTTCCCAGCCGCTCGTCCAGCATCTTGCCGGTGAACTTCGGCCACCAGAAGAAGAAGCCGGCGAAGGTGGCGAAGACGACCGTTCCGAAGACGACGTAGTGGAAGTGCGCCACCACGAAGTACGAGTCCGTGACGTGGAAGTCCAGCGGGGGAGAGGCCAGGATCACCCCGGTCAGCCCGCCGAAGAGGAAGCTCACCAGGAAGCCGACGGACCACAGCATCGGCGTCTCGAAGGACAGCGAGCCGCGCAGCATCGTTCCTGTCCAGTTGAAGAACTTCACCCCGGTCGGGATGGCGATCAGGAAGGAGAGGAAGGAGAAGAACGGCAGCAGCACCGCGCCGGTCGCGAACATGTGATGCGCCCACACCATGATGGACAGGCCGGTGATCACCGCCGTCGCGCCGATCAGCATCACATAGCCGAAGATCGGCTTTCGGGAGAACACCGGGATGATCTCCGTGATGATGCCGAAGAACGGCAG
>DOWQ01000601.1 GCA_003519485.1 Streptomyces sp.
GGCCGTACTCACGGCGGTGGACGAGCCCGCGACCACCACGGGCCTCGCCTTGCGCCTCGGCCTGGCCCCGTCCTCCGTGTCGGCGCACCTCTCGGCGCTGCGCGACGCCGGCCTGCTCGCCTCACGCCGCTGCGGCCACGAGGTGCTGTACGAACGCACGCCGCTCGGCATCGCCCTGGCGGCCGGCTGACCGGCTGACCGGCTGACCGGCGGCCGCGGCGGCTCGGTGATCAGGCGCTGACGACGTCCTCTTCGCCGGCCCGCGCGGTGGTGAGGCTCTCCTCCTCCTCGCGGCGGAGCAGCCGCTCCGCGTAGAAGCCGCCGAACGGGATGAGGGAGAGCACGAAGTAGATCGCCGGCTTCAGCACCGGCCACTTGGTGCGGTACCAGGCGTCCGCCAGGAACGCGACGAACAGCACGACCAGCAGGCCGTGGATCGCGCCCATCACCGGCACCCCGTTGAACTCGGTGGTGCGCTTCAGCACCGAGCACAGGAGCAACAGCAGGAAGGACACCGCCTCGACGGCGGAGGTCAGGCGGAGGCGGCGGATGGCGGAGGCGGTCTTGATGTCCACAGGTGGGGAACCTCTTCCGGGCGGGCAGGGTGATCGGCTTGTGAACGATTGCACAAGCTGGTCCATTGTTACAGCTCCACTCCGGCGACGGGCCTCCAGGGCCTCGTTGAGCAGATACCCCCTGCCAGGAGCGGCGCCGGCCGGGCGGACAGCGTCGGGCCGTGGCTCAGGGGCACGGCTCGGCCGCCGTAATGGCGCACGGCGGCGTCATCGAGCTCCCGATCGCCCCCCCCGGCCGGCCGGTGCATGTCGACCCGCAGGCGTACGTCGCCCACCACGGGGGACGTGACCAACAAGTTCTCGGCCGCGCTCGGCCGGCGCGACATGGTCGGGCGCGGCTCCGGCGAGGCGTTCCAGCCGGGGCTCTCGCTCAAGCAGTCGATCGTCCCCGGCTTCCTCACGCTGATCGGCACGGGCAAGTTCGTGGCCGCCTCGAACGACTCGATGGTCTTCGTCGAGCCGACGGTCCGGGTCGATCCGCAGGCGCTGGCCGGCTGGGCGGACTGCCCGTCGCCCTGCCACCACTACGACCATCAGTACCTGCGCGGCGTGCTGGGCGGGGTGCGCGCTCTGACCGGTCTCGGCGGCGCCTCCGGCGAGGAGCACCAGTTCGAGTTCGTCGGCGCCGGACGGGTGCTGCTGCAGTCCACCGAGCAGCTGATGGCGAGCTGGACACCGGCGCGGTGCCCGGTTGGAGCGGGCGTGCCGGGTGGCTCCCCGAGCAGGCCCGATACGCACCAGTGCCCGGCAACCTGGGGGCCTGCAACGTCGCTTCGGACTGTGAGCGGTAGTCTCCGGAGTGTAATCTCGAACGTCTGCGCGCTCCGGGGGGAACCGGGGGGTCGCGCGCAGCCATCGCCATCGTCCGTAATTCAACTTTATAGGTAGAATAATTCTATGGAGACCGAGACGGCCTCTCGCTGGCTCAGCGACGAGGAACAGCGCGCATGGCGCACTCATCTGGACGTCAGCAAGCTGTTGATGCACCAGCTCGAAAAGGATCTTCAGCCGTTCGGACTGACCATCAACGACTACGAGATCCTGGTCAACCTCTCCGAATCCGATGACCAGCGGATGCGGATGAGCGACCTCGCCGGTGCCACCCTGCAGTCCAAGAGCAGGCTGTCGCACCAGATCACCCGGATGGAATCCGCCGGTCTGGTACGCCGGGAGCACTGCGAATCCGACCGCCGGGGGCTGTACGCCGTCCTCACCGAGAACGGCGCCCGGACGATGCGCGAGGTGGCACCCCATCACGTCGCATCCGTTCGCAAGCACTTCATCGCCCTGGTGCCGGCCGATGAGCTGGACGCCCTCCGCGAGACCCTCGCACCCGTGGCCGAGCACCTGCGCGAACAGCGCGGAGGCTAGCCGGGGGTGTGCGGGGCGGCCGGGGCGGCCGGCAGCCGCACCCGGAACACCGCGCCGTCGGCCACCGTGAGGGTGCCGCCGTGCCGCACCGCGACGTCGCGCGCGATGGCGAGGCCGAGTCCGGCCCCGCCGTCGTCGCGGCTCCGCGCGTCGTCGAGCCGTACGAACCGCTCGAAGATCCGCTCGCGCTCCGCCGCGGGCACCCCGGTCCCGTCGTCGGACACCTCCAGCACGGCCCAGGAGCCGTCCCTGCGCACGGACACCGAGACCCGGTGCTCCGCGTGCCGCTGGGCGTTGTCCAGGAGGTTCCCGAGCACCCGCGCCAACTGCCCGCGGGAGCCGGTGACCTCGCACTCCGCCTCCACCGTCGCCGTCACCGGAATCCGGTCCCGGCGCTGCGACAGCTCCTCGCGCACCAGGGCGCCCAGCCCCACCCGCGCGTCCGGGGGCCGCTCCCCGCGTCCAGCCGGGCCAGCAGCAGCAGGTCGGCGGCGAGCATCTGGAGCCGTACGGTGTCCTCGACCGCGCCCGGCACGTCCAGCAGCTCCGGGTGGGCCTCGCCCACCTCCAACTGCGTGCGCAGGCTGGCGATCGGGCTGCGCAGCTCGTGCGAGGCGTCGGCCACGAACCGCCGCTGCCGCTCCACGGACGCCTCCAGCGCGGCGAGCGTCTCGTTGGTCGTACGGGCCAGCCGCTCGATATCGTCCCCGCTGCCGGCCACCGGCACCCGCCGGGACAGATCGGCCGACGCCGTGATCGCTGACATCTCCCGGCGGATGCCCTCCACCGGGCGCAGCGCGTGCCGGGTCGTCAGCCAGGTCGCCCCGGCGACGACCGCCAGCAACAGCGGCAACCCGACCAGCATCGCGCCGCGCACCGTCGCCACCGCGTCCTGCTCGGTGGCCAGCGGGGCGCCGACGTACACGGTCAGGGACTCGCCGGACGGAGTGCCGGCCTCCACCGAGACGAAACGGTAGTCGGCCGTGCCGCCGTCGACCGTGGCGGTTCCCGAGCGGACCGAGGAGTCCTCCGAGACCTCGCCGCGCACCGGGTCGTCGTCGTCATCGTCGTCATCGCCGCCGCTGCCGCCGGGGCCTCCGTCGTCGTCATCGCCGCCGCCGGGCGACCGGGCCGGCGGCTCCGGCGCGACGCGGTCGCTGCCGGTGCCGCTGACGGCCTCCAGGTCGTCGCTGACGGCCCGGACCCGGCCGTCCTCGTCGATCACCTGCACCGGGTGGTCGTCGTCGGGCGGGTCCAGGCTGTCGTACGCCGTCCCGTTGGCCAGCTGGGCGGCGACCTCCCGGGCGGCCAGCTCGGCCTGCAGCCCGGCGCCGTCCAGCAGGTTGTCGCGCAGCACGCCCAGCACCGCGAGCCCTGCGGCGACCAGGGCGACGGCGACGACGGCCGTGGCGCCCAGCGCGGCCCGCGCCCGTACGGACCTAAACACCGGTCACCAGCCGGTAGCCGGCGCCGCGCACGGTCACGATGCGGGACGGGCCGAGCTTGCGGCGCAGCGCGCTGACGTACACCTCGACGATGTTCGGGTCGCCCTCGTAGGCGAAGTCCCACACATGTTCGAGGACCTCGCTCTTGGAGACGACCTCCCCCGCGCGCACAGCCAGCTGTTCCAGCACGGCGAACTCCTTCGCCGTCAGCACGACCTCCTCGCCGTCCCGCAGCACCTGCCGGGCGACGGTGTCCACGGTGAGCGGGCCGGCCGTCAGCACCGGGGATGCGGTCCGGCCCCGGCGGCGCAGCAGCGCCCGCACCCGGGCGACCAGCACGACGTACGAGAACGGCTTGGTCAGGTAGTCGTCGGCGCCCGTGTCGAGCCCCTCCGCCTCGTCGTACTCGCCGTCCTTGGCGGTCAGCATCAGGATGGGCACCTCGTCGCCGGCGGCGCGCAGCGCGGCGCACACCTTGTAGCCGTTCATCCCCGGCAGCATGATGTCGAGGATCACAAGGTCGTACGGGCCTTCGGCAGCCCGGTGCAGCCCTTCCAGGCCGTCGTGGACCACGTCCACGGCGAACCCCTCGGCCGTCAGCCCCTTGGCCAGCGACAGAGCGAGCCGCTTCTCGTCCTCCACGATCAGCAAGCGCATGCGTCCAGTCTGGCGCATGGTCCCTGAAGAGAATTTCAGCCTGCAGAAACTTTCAGCCGGCTTCAGGATGGCTTCAGCATCGCTCGGCCACGGTGGGGACCACACCGAAACCGGGAGGCACCCATGAAGCGCAACATCGTCATCGCCGCAGTCACCGCGGCGGCCCTGATCGGCGGCGGCACGGCCACGGCCCTGGCGGTCTCGGGCGGCGACGACGGGGCGGAGGCGGCGGCGCAGCAGTCGAGCGTACGGCTCGCCGACGACGCTCCGGGCAGCGGCAGCGACGACGGCCGGGACGACGACAGCCGGGACGACAGCGAGGACGCCGCGGTCGCGAAGTCGGCGAAGGTGACCGCCGCCGAGGCGGTCGACGCGGCGCTGGCGGCGCGGTCCGGCACGGTCACCTCGGCCGAACTGGACGAGGACGACGGCCGGGTCGCGTGGGAGATCGACGTCCTGGGCAAGGACAACACCTGGTACGACGTCACGGTCGACCCGGGCAACGGCAAGGTGCTCGGCACCCACCGGGACGACGACGGGGACGAGGGCGCCCGGCACGTCCGCGCCGCCCTGAAGGACGGCCGTACGGATCTCAAGGAGGCGGTCGCGGCCGCCCTGAAGAACACCCCCGGCACGGTCACCTCGGCCGACCTCGACGACGACGGGGACGACGCCTGGGACGTGGAGGTCGTGGGCAAGGACGGCAAGGAGCGCGAGCTGCGCGTCGACCTGCGGACCGCTAAGGTCACGGCGGACGACTCGGACGACGGGGACGACGACCGCGGTTCGGACGACGGCCGCGACGACCACGACGATCGCGGCGGCTCCGACGACCGGGGCGACGACGACCGGGGCTCGGACGGCTGACGGACCGCGGGGCCGCGGGCCGCACGAGCCGCACGAGCGCACGAGCGCACCGCCGAGCCGTACCTGCCGTACCTGCCGTACGAGCGGTACGTGCCGTACGTGCCGCGCGTGCGGTACGCGTCAGGAGCCGGGCCGGATCATCCGGCCCGGCTCCAGTGCTTTCCCGGGTGCGTACGTACGGCGCATACGTTCGCCCCGTAGGTACGCCGCGCACGCGGTCGGCCCGGGCACTTCCCGCACCCGCCCCGCCCGGCTCGCGCCGCCTCAGCCGGCACCGGTCCGGCCCGGCCCCGCCCGGAGCCGCC
>DOWQ01000170.1 GCA_003519485.1 Streptomyces sp.
AGTGGCGTGCCGTGCGCTGTGCAGGGCCGCGTCGTCGGTCGGCTCGGCGCGCAGTGAGCGGGCCGCGGCCTCCAGGGCGCGCGCCGTGGCGATGCGCTCCGGCCCGTACGGGCGTACGAGCGCGGGCGCCATGCAGATCAGCCAGGCGAGGGCGCCGCCGGCCAGCTGGAGGGCGAGGTGGAAGGGGATCTCGGCCGGCTGTTGCGGGACGAAGAAGACGGTCGCCGCGAGGAAGGTGAGGACGACGTTGTTCGGCGGGCCGATCCGGGTGGCGTCACAGGCCGTCTTGTGGACGGCGGCCACCAGCGCCGCGCCCAGGACCAGCAGCGGAGCCGAGTCGGTGAGGGCGGCGGCGGTCATCGCCACGGCGAGGCTCGCGGTCATGCCGAGCACCAGCCACAGCAGGGTGCGGGCTCGCGCGGCGTACGGCAGGCCGTGGGCGTAGAGCGCGCACATGGTGCCGGCCGAGGTGTAGAGGATCAGGTCGAGCCGCCCGGCGGCGAGCAGCACCAGCCCGGGCACGAGGAAGGCGAGTGCCCCGCTGAACCCCCGCTTGTACCAGCCGTCGCCGTAGCCGCGGAGCCGCACGGCGCCGCGCACGGGCAGCGGACGGGTGCGGGTGCCGCGGGCCGGGCCGCGGCTCGCCGTACCGTCCTGTGAGTCGCCGGGGTGCTTCGCCATGACGAATAAATTAGCAGGTATTTTACTCAGAAAATAACTAAGCCCGGGTGAAAGCCCTCACCCGGCCCGCTGCGCACCCGGGGCCCGGTGGATAGCTTGGCGGGCATGAGCAACCTCGAGACCCCGACCACCGTGTCGCTGTGCGGCGGCCGAGCGGATGTCACGTACGAACCGGTCCAAGAGCTGCTCTCCCCGCGCCGGGTCCGGCTGGGGGACAGCACCGAGGTGCGCCGACTGCTGCCGAACCTCGGCCGGCGGATGGTCGGCGCCTGGTGTTTCGTCGACCACTACGGCCCCGACGACATCGCCGACGAGCCCGGGATGCAGGTGCCGCCGCACCCCCACATCGGCCTGCAGACCGTCAGCTGGCTGCACGAGGGCGAGGTGCTGCACCGGGACAGCCTCGGCAGCCTGCAGCGGATCGGGCCCCGCGAGCTGGGCCTGATGACGTCCGGCCGGGCCATCGCGCACTCGGAGGAGTCGCCGCGCGAGCATGCCCGCTTCCTGCACGGCGCGCAGCTGTGGGTCGCGCTGCCGGGGGAGCAGCGCCACATCGAGCCGGCCTTCGAGCACCATGCCGGGCTCCCCGTGGTGGCCGCGGAGGGCATCCGGGCGACCCTGATCCTCGGCGAGCTGGACGGCGCCCTCTCACCCGGCACCGCGTACACGCCCATCGTCGGCGCCGACATCGCCCTGGACGCCGGCGCCGACACCCGGCTGCCGCTCCACCCGGACTTCGAGTACGCGGTGCTGGCGATGTCCGGCTCGGCCGAGGTCGACGGCGTCCCGGTCACGCCCGGCACGATGCTCTACCTCGGCTGCGGGCGCTCGGACCTGCGGCTGCGCGGCGACTCAGCCGCGGGCCTGATGCTCCTCGGCGGCGAGCCGTTCGAGGAGCAGATCGTCATGTGGTGGAACTTCGTCGGGCGCACCGGGGAGGAGATCGCGCGGGCGCGTGCCCAATGGAACGCCGGGGAGGGAGGCTTCGGCACCGTGCACGGCTACGACGGCGCCCCGCTGCCCGCCCCGGAACTGCCGTCGGTGCCTTTGAAACCGCGCGGACGAGTACGTTGACGTGGGGCTATGGGGCCGGCGGGCGCCGACGCTCTCCGTCCCGGGCTTCCCGGAGCGCGGACTGCCGCGCGGCCTCCCACGCACCGGCGAGCGCGGCGGACGACTCGCCGAAATGTGCGCGTGGGACACCGGACAGGGCAGATCGTGAACGGGCCGCACGGGCCCAGGCCGACTTCACGACTCACCTGAGCCGTACGGCCCTTCTCATGTCACGGCCCGACCGGGACGATGGCCGTGTCCGCCGAGGCCGTAAAGCTACTCCGCCTGGATCGCGCCTGCCGGGAGCTCGAAGAGGATCTTGAGCCCGTCGTGCTCGTTCCCCCGCTCGCCGACGCGCGTGAATCCGAAGCCGGCGATGGTGGCCAGGGAGGCGTTGTTGCCGGATTCAACAGTGGCTCGTACGGTCCCCGCCTTGGTCCGGTCGGGCATGTCGCCGGAGACGGGGGCGACGCCCATCGCCACCGCGTCCTTGGCCTCCCCGAGCCGGTCGGCCATGGCCTCGGGGACCCCGGCACCGGTCAGCTCAACGGTGAGGGTGGCGCCCACCTTGCTGCTGATCAGGGAGACCAGCACGGAGGTGCCCAGCGCACCGCCGATCCCAGGCGTGCCCGAGCAGCCACCTCCTCGACCAGGCGTTCGGGGGCGATCATTGAGCCTCCCGTGGCTTTCACGATGTTCGGCGGTCTTCCCGCCCCTCTCCGGCCGTCGTGGGGATTGCCGCCGTACCGCGCGCCACTCCCGGCCGGCGGGTCCTCAAGATGGCGTATCCGCGGCCCGCAGGGGCCGGCGTCCCGGTGCCTGTCCCGGACCGGCGTTCCACCGGGCGGCGGCATGCCGGGGCACCGGACCTGCCGGCGAAGCTGCGCCGCTGGTGGGACACCGACGGGCTGCAGGAGCTCTGCGTGCGGTTCCTCGGCGTGCAACGCCGGCTGCTCGACCGGGCCGGTGGTACGGGGTGAGACCCTGGCCGTTGCCCCGCCGACCCGACAGGAGCGCAGTTGATCAGCTACCGGCAGCCCGGAGTCGTCCTCACCGATCACTTCTTCTCGGTGCCCCTCGACCACGACAAGCCCGACGGCGAGCAGATCGAGCTGTTCGCCCGCGGCCTCGTCGCGGCGGGCAGGGAGCGCGACGATCTGCCCTGGCTGCTCTATCTGGAGGGCGGACCGGGTCACGGCGCGCGCCGTCCGGTCGGCAGGCCCGACTGGATCGGCCGGGCCCTGCGGGAGTTCCGGGTGCTGCTCCTCGACCAGCGCGGCACCGGGCGCTCCACCCCCGCCGACCGGCAGACCCTGCCGGCCCGCGGCGGCCCGGCCGAACAGGCCGACTACCTGGCGCACTTCCGCAGCGACTCGATCGTCCGGGACTGCGAGTGGATCCGGCCGCGGCTCACCGGGGGAGCCCCGTGGACGGTGCTCGGCCAGAGCTTCGGCGGTTTCTGCGCCGTCAGCTATCTTTCCAGTGCGCCGGAGGGGTTGCGGGCCGCACTGATCACCGGGGGACTGCCCTCGCTCGACGCCACCGCCGCCGACGTCTACCGCGCCGCCTATCCGCGGATCGAGCGCAAGAATCTCGCCCACTACGCGCGGTACCCGCAGGACGCCGGTACGGCCCGGCGGGTCGTCGCACATCTGTCCGAGAATCCCACCGAGCTGCCGGGCGGCCATTGTTTCCCGGTGGAGGCGTTCCAGTCGCTGGGCATCCTGCTCGGCGCGGGCAGCGGTTCGCACCGGCTGCACTACCTCCTGGAGAGCGCGTTCACCCGCACACCCGCCGGGCCGCGGCTCTCGGACACCTTTCTGGAGGGCGCCCGCGAGGTGCTCTCCTGCGCGACCCGCCCGCTGTACGCGCTGCTGCACGAGTCGATCTACGCGCAGGACGGCGCGGCCACGAACTGGGCCGCCGAGCGGGTGCGCGCCGAGTTCCCGCAGTTCGACGCGGCCGCCGCCCTCGCGGCCGACGAACCCCCGCTGTTCACCGGCGAGACGTTCGCCCCCTGGTCCGTGGGCGCCGACCCGGCGCTGCGCCCGCTCGCCGACACCGCTCGGCTGCTCGCCGAGCGCACCGGCTGGACGCCGTTGTACGACCCGGAGCGACTGGCGGCGAACGAGGTCCCCGTCGCGGCGGCCGTCTACCACGACGACATGTACGTCGACACGGAGCACGCACTGAGCACCGCGCGGGCCGTCCGCGGGCTGCGCACCTGGGTCACGGACGAGTTCGAGCACGACGGCGTACGGGCGTCGGGCCCGCGCGTCCTGGACCGGCTGCTGGCCCTGGCCCGGGGCGAGGCCTGACCGCTCGGCCCTTACGCCTGCGCGCCTCGCCGGGCAGGCCGTGCCGCCCAGCCGCTTCGGCGTACGCAGCCCTCGGGTTGCCGTGACGTGCGCCGCGCTGTCCGTCATGTCCCCACGCCATGCCGTACGCCCGCCCGGTGCGTGACCGGACGGGCGTACGGGCTGCGAGGCTGCGGGACCACTGGCCCGCGGGTCCACGGAACTTCCGGCCCGTGAGGGCCGGAGCCGGACCGGCGGCCGCCCCGCGCGGCCCGCCGGCTCAGCAGTACAGATTGCCGCCCGGGCTCGTGCCCATGACGCCGGTGAACCGCTGGTAGGCGTCCACCCGGCTCTGCACCTGGGCCGGGTTCCTGCCGTCGCATTCCAGGCTGCCGTTGATGCTGCGGATGGTCTGTCCGAAGCCGTGCCCGCCGACCATCGCGTTGTGCGGCGTCATGGTGCCCGGGCCGGTCTGGGTGTTCCAGTACCAGAGCGCGGTCTTCCAGGCCACGGCGGCGATGTTCTGCACCAGGTAGGGGTTGTTGAGCAGGTCGATGCCGAGGGCGTCGCCCGCCGCCTTGTAGTTGAAGTTCCAGCTCAGCTGGATCGGCCCGCGGCCGTAGTAGGCGGCCTGCCCGGCCGGGCAGCCGTACGGCTGGCTCCAGTCGCAGTAGTGCGGGTAGTTGGCGGTGTTCTGCTCCACGATGTGGACCAGGCCGCCGGTCTCATGGTTGACGTTGGCGAGGAAGGCGGCGGCCTCCTGCCGCTTGACCGTGTCACTGCCGGTGTTCGCGAACCCGGGGTAGGCGCTCAGCGCCGCGACCAGGCCGCTGTAGGAGTAGAAGGAATTCCGGCTCGGGAACATCTGGTTGAACTGGCTCTCGCTCACCACGAAGCCGCTCGGGCTCGGGTCGGAGGGCCCGCAGGAGTACGGCTCCCAGTACCAGGTGCTGATGACCGGGTCATAGCCCGGGTTGTCGTGCTCGGCCCGGGAGTACTGGCCGTTGGTGTACCGGACGACCGTACCGGCCGTGTACCACTGCCCGGCGACCCAGTTCGGGGCCGTGCAGGCCGCGGCGATGGTGGGAGCAGGAGCGGCCGTGGCAGTCATGGGCATGACAGCTCCAAGTCCGCAACAGACCAGCAACGCGGTGAGGAACACCAGGATGCGTCTCGACACGGGACTTCTCCTTCATGCGGCTCGCGCCGCCTCGGGCCGGCGTCCGACACCGGTCCGCGGGCGCGCGCTCCGCGCCCCGGCCCGGCCGCGCCGCGCACCGGCCGTCATGGGGGTTGGTAGCACTCAACCAACTTGGTCTACACCAGTCAAGGTTCAGACCAATACGCATCCATGGATGCCGGCTGTTCCCGCCCCGCTGCCCCTCGCCGGGCAAGGGGACGACTTCGGGGCGTCGCCGCCCGGAGCTCAGCCCCGGCAGGCCGACTCGGACCAGATCACCCGGACGGGCATTCCCCGTTCGCGGGCCGCGGCGACCACGTCGGCGGTGCCGCCCGGGCCGCGGGCCGGCTGTCCGTCCCACACCGCCAGCAGCGACTCCGCCTGGTCCAGCATGAGTTCACCGGCCGTCATGAAGGCATGGGAGTCGGAGAGCGCCAGACCCGTGCGGTGCACCTGGGAGGCCTGGTCGAGGAGCGCGTCGAGGTCCGGGCGGTGGCCTTCGGGCAGCGCCGTTCGGTAGTCGTCCGCGGGGAGTACGGCTTCCAGGCTGCCGCCCCGTGCGAGTACGCACTCGGCGAACCAGCTGTCCGGACCGTCGGCGAGGCACGACACCGCCACCAGTTCCCCGGCCGGGCCCGCGTACTCGCCGACGGCTGCCGCCAGTTGGCTACGTACCTGCCGGGCAGTGTCCGGGGGCAGTTCGCGGTGTCCGGTGATGCCGACTCTCATGGCGACATCCTGCCCCACGCGTCAAGGTCAGCCGAAGGCGATCGCCGTGCCTCCCAGCACATACGAGGCAGCGAAGATCCACGGCACCCATTGCTCGACGTGCGTGAGCGGCAGGTACCTGCGCCAGTCCCTGCCCTCCCCGAGTGCCGCCCACTCCCCGCGCGAGTAGGCGTACGCGGGGAGGCGCTCCTCGAAGGCGCCGATCACGGCCCACTTCGCGGCGTTCAACTGCCGGTAGGAGCGGATCAGGAAGAACCAGGCGGCGCACTGCGTCAGCAGGATCACCAGTGCCGCCACGAGCAGCCACAGCGGCGCCCGGCCGGCCCGGGCGCCGCCGGCGCTCACGGCGCCGGCGGCGACAAGGCTGTTGAGGGAGAGAAAGAACGTGTTGGTGAGATTGCGCCGGGCGCTGACCCGGTCGGCCATCTCGACGCAGAGTTTGTACTGCTCCAGAAGGACGGCCCGGTAGGTCTCCCGCGCGGCACGCGTCTGTCCTCGTGGCGATACGGAGCTGTTCCACAGGGCGGCTGAGACGTCCGGAGGCCGGGTCATACGGCCATGCTCGACCCTCACCGCGCGCCGCAGCCACCCGTTTGCCCGAAACCGCTGCCGCAAGAGCGGCCGCCCGTGCCGGAGGGAGCGCCTCCGGCACCCCCGCTCGCCGAAGGCCATAACCCTTGGCGTATTGACAAATGCCTTTGCCGGTTCTGCAATAAGGGAATGACGGACACGCAGGAGACGGGCGGTACGGGCGGTACGGGCGGCACCGGGGAGCTGGACGGCGTACTGGCGGGCGTCGGCCCCCGGCTGCGCCGCATCCGCCGGCAGCGCGGCGCGACCCTGACGGCGCTCGCCGCCGCCACCGGCATCTCGGTGAGCACCCTCTCCCGGCTCGAGTCGGGGGGCCGCAAGCCCAGCTTGGAACTGCTGCTGCCGATTGCCCGCGCGCATCAGGTGCCGCTGGACGAGCTGGTCGGCGCGCCGCCGGTCGGCGACCCGCGAGTGCGCGCCGAGCCTATCGAGCGGGACGGGCGGACCATGCTGCCGCTGACCCGGCAGCCCGGGGGCCTCCAGGCGTACAAAATGATCGTCCCGGTCGGACCGGACGAGCCGGACCCGCGGACCCACGAGGGTTATGAGTGGCTGTACGTGCTCTCCGGCCGGCTCCGGCTGGTGCTGGCGGACCACGACCTGGTGCTCGGCCCGGGTGAAGCCGCCGAATTCGACACCCGGCTGCCGCACTGGTTCGGGGCGACCGACCGCGGGCCGGTGGAGGTCCTCAGCCTGTTCGGGCCGCAGGGCGAGCGCATGCACGTACGGGCGAAGCCGCGCCAGGGGTGAGTCGGGGTGCGCCGCAGGAGACGGGGCCGGGGCTGAGCCAGAGATGAGCCGGGGCTGAGCCGGGGGTGAAAAGACCGCCTTGAGCCCCTGTCGCCGGACCCGAGCGACCGCTTAGTATGTGGCGGACGAGGAGACCCCGACACTCCTGCCACGGTCAGGGAACGGTTCACGGAGGCCACCGGATGAAGGCATGGCGAGTACACGAGAACGGCGAGCCGCGCGATGTGATGCGCCTCGAGGAGGTGCCCGACCCGGTCGCCGGGCCGGGGCAACTGCTGCTGCGGGTCCGGGCCGCGAACATCAACTTCCCGGACGCGCTGCTGTGCCGCGGTCAGTACCAGGTCCGGCCGCCGCTGCCGTTCATCCCGGGCGTCGAGATCTGCGGCGAGGTGGTCGCCGCCGGTGAGGGGACGCAGGCCGAGGTGGGCAGCCGCGTACTCGCCCAGCCGCCGCTGCCCGGCGGCGGCTTCGCCGAGCTGACCGTCGCCGACGCGGCCGGCGTCCTGCCGGCCCCCGAGGGGCTGGACGACGCCGAGGCCGCGGCCCTGCACATCGGCTACCAGACCGGCTGGGTCGGGCTGCACCGCCGGGCCCGC
>DOWQ01000014.1 GCA_003519485.1 Streptomyces sp.
CGCCGCAGCCGCCGCCGTCCCGCGGCGGGCTCGGCAAGGGTGCGATCACCGGGATCGTCGCCGGCGGCCTGGCCGTCCTGGCCGCGCTCGTGCTCGGCGGTTCGATGCTCTTCGGCGGATCGGGCGGCTCCGAGGAGCTCACGACGCCCAAGACCCTGCTCGGTGGCGAGTACGAGCGGTCGCAGGACAGCCCGGAGCTCGACCAGCAGCGGAAGACCTTGCAGGACGAACTGCCGTCCGACGGCACGGCCGTCGTCGGCCAGTACCTCAAGGGGGGCAGCCCGCAGGAGGGCGCGTTGATCCTCTCCGGCGCCTGGGGCGACATCGACTCCGACCCGGCGGACATGCGCAAGGACGCGCTGGACGGCATGGCGCAGGGCCAGGGCGCCCAAGTCGTCCAGAAGCCGCAGGACTTCACGTCCTCCGACGGTGACACGCTGAGCTGCCAGGTGGTGGAGGCCAGCCAGGCTCCCGCCACGATGTACATGCCGGCCTGCGCATGGGCGGACAGCTCCACCATGGCCGTGATCGCCGTGGTGTCCCCGGAGTACACCTCCAAGGACTCCGTGGACCTCAAGGAGTTCTCCGAGACCGTCTCCAAGGTCAAGGAAGAGACGGTCAAGTCGAAGTGACGGCGCGGCAGCACGGCAGCGGCTGACCGCACACGGCACTCACAGCACGGCTCACGGCGGAGGGGCGGTCCGGACATCAAGNNATGCCTGCGGGGACCCGCGTCGCACCCGCGCGCCGGCACCCGCCGCGTACGGCCCGCCCGTCAGGCGGACTTCTCGTGCCGCTCCCCCGACTCGCCGCCGCGGCTGCGCGGCACGAGAGTGGGGTTCACGTTGGAGTGCACGACCTCCGCAGTGATGACGACTCGGGCCACATCCTTGCGGGAGGGCACCTCGTACATCACCGACATCAGTACTTCCTCCATGATGGCCCGCAGGCCACGGGCGCCGGTGCCGCGCAGGATCGCCTGGTCGGCGATGGCCTCCAGGGCCTGGAGGTCGAACTCCAGCTCGACATTGTCCAGCTCGAACAACCGCTGGTACTGCTTGACCAGCGCGTTGCGCGGCTCGACGAGGATCTGGAGCAGCGCCTCGCGGTCGAGGTTGTGCACGGAGGTGATGACGGGGAGCCGGCCGATGAACTCCGGGATCATCCCGAACTTCACCAGGTCCTCCGGCATGATCTCCTGGAACTGGTCGCTCGCCTCGATCTCGCGCTTGGAACGGATCGTCGCGCCGAAGCCGATGCCCTTGGCACCCGCCCGCGACTCGATGATCTTCTCCAGGCCGGAGAACGCGCCACCCACGATGAACAGCACGTTCGTCGTGTCGATCTGGATGAACTCCTGGTGCGGGTGCTTGCGACCGCCCTGCGGGGGAACCGAGGCGGTGCTGCCCTCCAGGATCTTGAGCAGCGCCTGCTGGACGCCCTCGCCGGAGACATCGCGGGTGATCGACGGGTTCTCGCTCTTCCGGGCGACCTTGTCGATCTCGTCGATGTAGATGATCCCCGTCTCGGCCTTCTTGACGTCGTAGTCCGCGGCCTGGATCAGCTTGAGGAGGATGTTCTCGACGTCCTCGCCGACATAGCCGGCCTCCGTCAGCGCGGTCGCGTCGGCGATGGCGAACGGGACGTTGAGCATCCGGGCCAGGGTCTGCGCGAGCAGCGTCTTGCCGGAGCCGGTGGGGCCGAGCAGCAGGATGTTGGACTTCGCCAGCTCAATGGCGTCCTCGCGGCCCTCACGGCCGCCGTTCTCCCCTGCCTGCACCCGCTTGTAGTGGTTGTAGACGGCGACCGACAGCGCCTTCTTCGCGGGCTCCTGGCCGACGACGTAGCCCTCGAGGAACTCGTAGATCTCCCGCGGCTTGGGGAGTTCCTCCCAGCGCACTTCGGAGGTCTCGGCGAGCTCCTCCTCGATGATCTCGTTGCAGAGGTCGATGCACTCGTCGCAGATGTAGACACCTGGGCCTGCGATGAGCTTCTTCACCTGCTTCTGGCTCTTTCCGCAGAACGAGCACTTGAGCAGGTCGCCGCCATCACCGATGCGTGCCACGAGGTGCTTCCCCTTCGCCTGGGATCCGCCGTGTCCCGCGGACCCTGGTGCCTGTCTGGGTTGTCCGGAATCCGCGACGCGGTCGTCCGGTCACGGCCCGGTACCCCCTCCCGACGGTACCTTGCCGGGCCCCCCGTCCGGGCCCCCCTTGGACCGACTCGATCCAAGGGGGGTAACGCGTCATACCGAAGCGGAGGACTTCCGCGTCGCGACGATCTGGTCGACCAGACCGTACGCGAGCGACTCGTCCGCGGTCAGGATCTTGTCACGCTCGATGTCGTCACGGATCTTCTCGATCGGTGTGGTGGAGTGCTTGGCCAGCATCTCCTCCAGCTGCAGACGCATCCGCAGGATCTCGTTGGCCGCGATCTCCAGGTCGGAGACCTGGCCGCGGCCGGTCTCGCTGTACGGCTGGTGGATCAGGATGCGGGCGTTCGGCAGCGCCATCCGCTTGCCGGCGGTGCCGGCGGCGAGCAGCACGGCCGCGGCCGAGGCCGCCTGCCCCATGCAGACCGTCTGGATGTCGGGCTTCACGAACTGCATCGTGTCGTAGATCGCGGTCAGCGCCGTGAAGGAGCCGCCGGGCGAGTTGATGTAGATCGAGATGTCCCGGTCCGGGTCCATCGACTCCAGGCACAGCAACTGCGCCATGACGTCGTTGGCCGAGGCGTCGTCGATCTGGACGCCCAGGAAGATCACGCGCTCCTCGAAGAGCTTCGCGTACGGGTCGTACTCGCGCACGCCCTGGGATGTGCGCTCGACGAAGCGCGGCACGATGTACCGGGACTCGGCGAGAGGGCCCTCGTAGCGGCCGCTCGGGATGTTGCTCATGTGGGTGTTCACCGTCCTGGTGGCGATCAGTGGCTGGGGGTGGCTGCGCGGTGGCTCACGGGGCTCAGGCAGCCCCGGTGCCGCCCCCGCCGGGAACGCCCGAAGCGGAGGTCATGACCTCGTCGATCAGCCCGTAGTTCTTGGCCTCGTCCGCGGAGAACCAGCGGTCGCGGTCGGAGTCCCGGGTGATCTGCTCGACGGTCTGGCCGGTGTGGAAGGCGGTCAGCTCCGCCATCCGCTTCTTGGTGTGCAGCAGCCGCTCGGCGTGGATCTTGATGTCCGAGGCGGAGCCCGCCAGGCCCGCGGAGGGCTGGTGGATCAGGATCTCGGCGTTCGGCAGCGCGAAGCGCTTGCCCGGGGTGCCCGCGCTCAGCAGGAACTGGCCCATCGAGGCGGCGAGGCCCATGGCGATGGTGACCACGTCGTTCTTGATGTACTGCATGGTGTCGTAGATCGCCATGCCGGCCGAGATCGAGCCGCCCGGTGAGTTCACGTAGAGGTAGATGTCCTTGTCCGGGTCAGCGGCAAGGAGGAGCAGCTGCGCCGTGATCTTGTTGGCGATGTCGTCGTCGACCTGCTGGCCGAGGAAGATGATCCGCTCCCCGAGCAACCGGTTGTAGACCTGGTCGCCGAGGCCGCCGAAGGCCGGCTCGGCGGCGGCGGAAGGCATCAGATTCGTCACGTATCCACCTGCTCGTTGATGAGACGGCCGCGCCGCCTCAGCGTCTTCTCGTCTTCTTCCGGGCCGGGGTCCGGAGCGTCGCGCCGGTGCTCTCCAGCGCCTTCCGGAGACTCCCCTGCCCTCGTATCTACGGACCCTAACGCGCTGGTCGGCGGCGGCCATCCCGCATTGTTGACTGTTCGCTGTGAGCGCAGGGCCAGCGGCCGCCGAGAGGCCGCGGCAGAAACGCGACAGGCCCGGACGCGGGGTGCGTCCGGGCCTGCCACAAGGCTCCCGTCAGGGGTGGGGAAGAGAGAGGCTCAGGCCTCCTTCTTCCCCTCCTCGGCGGCGGTCTCCTCGGAAGCGGTCTCCTCGGCGGGCGCCTCGGTGGTGACCGCCTCGGCGGTGACCTCGGACGCGGCCTCGACCGTCTCGGCGGTCTCGTCCTCGTCGTCCAGGTCGATGACCTCACCGTCGGTGTCGGTGACCTTGGCGGCCTCCACGACGACGGCGAGCGCCTTGCCGCGGGCGACTTCGCCGACGAGCATCGGCACCTGGCCGCCCTCGACGACGGCCTGGGCGAACTGGTCGGGGCTCATGCCGGAGGACTGGGCACGGCGCATGAGGTGCTCGGTGAGCTCCTCCTGGCCGACGGACAGCTTCTCCTTGTTGACGAGCTCGTCCAGGACGAACTGCGTCTTGATGCCCTTCTCGGCCTGCCCCCCGAGCTCCGCGTCGAACTCCTCGGCGGTCTTGTCCTGGATCTTGAGGTACGCCTCCAGGTCCAGGCCCATCTGGCCGAGCTGGTGGTTCTCCAGGTTGTGCTTGCGGGTCTGGACCTCGTCCGCGAGGAGCTTCTCGGGGATCGGGACCTCGACCAGCTCCAGGAGGGCGTCGAGCACCTTCTCCTGGGCCTGGGTGGCCTGCTCGTACTTCTTCGACTGCTCCAGGCGCTTGCGGCTGTCGGCGCGCAGCTCCTCGAGGGTGTCGAACTCGCTCGCCAGCTGGGCGAAGTCGTCGTCCAGCTCGGGCAGCTCACGGGCGGCGACGGCGGAGACGTCGACCTTGACCTCGGCCTCCTTGCCCTGAGCGGTGCCGCCCTTGAGCTCGGAGGTGAAGGTGGCGGTGCCGCCGGCCTCCAGGCCGGTGACGGCCTCGTCGATGCCCTCGAGGAGCTCGCCGGAGCCGACGGTGTAGCTGACGCCCTGGGCGACGCCGTCCTCCAGGACCTCGCCGTCGACCTTGGCCTCCAGGTCGAGAGTGAGGACGTCACCCTCGGCGGCGGCGCGCTCGACCGGGGTCGTGGAGGCGAAGCGCTCGCGGAGCTGCTCCACCGCGGCGTCGATCTCCTCCTCGGAGACCTCGATGGCGTCGACGGTGACCTCGATGCCCGAGTAGTCCGGGATCTCCAGCGCCGGGCGGATGTCCACCTCGGCGGTGAAGGACAGCAGCTCGCCGTCCTTCAGCTCGGTGATGTCGACCTCGGGCTGGCCGAGCGGGTTGAGGTCACCCTCGCTGACCGCCTCGGTGTAGAACTTCGGCAGCGCGTCGTTGACGGCCTCTTCCAGCACCGCGCCGCGGCCGAACCGCTGGTCGATGATCCGGGCGGGAATCTTGCCCTTTCGGAAGCCAGGCACCGACACCTGCTGGTTGATCTTCTTGTACGCCGCGTCGAGGCTGGGCTTGAGCTCCTCGAAGGGCACCTCGACAGTGAGCCGAACCCGGGTCGGGTTCAGGTTCTCCACGGCGCTCTTCACGGTTCGGTCTCCTTGGGGGCTGACTTCTGGGGGTCTGCGGGGAGCCTGTGTGAATCCCCGCTACGGCGCCCCATGCTTCGAATCGACGTTGAGATCGACGCAGACGGACACAGGCACGCAGCTTGCATAGTAACCGCAAGCAGTATCCGCCCCATAACGCGCTCACGCTCCCCGGCGGACACCGAGAAGAACCGAAACAGCACCGAAAGGTGCTTTACGACAATGGTCGGGGTGGCCGGATTCGAACCGACGGCCTTCCGCTCCCAAAGCGGACGCGCTACCAAGCTGCGCCACACCCCGCTGGTGCGACACGTAGGGTACATGGCCGCGCGCGCCGGGGCGCCCGCATTCCGCACCCCTGCCGGGGTGTGCGACGAACCGCCCGGACCCGCTACGATGCTCAGCGTGCCGCGATCACTGCGATCGCGGCCCCGCGGGCGTAGCTCAATGGTAGAGCCCCAGTCTTCCAAACTGGCTACGCGGGTTCGATTCCCGTCGCCCGCTCAGCGGCCTCCGGCCCGGTTCGGTGTTCATGACACCGAACCGGGCCGGAGGTTCTTCAGGTGTCCCCGCGGGCGGGGGTACGGCGTTAAGGTGCCCGGCATGGAGATCTGGGTTAACCCCGCCTGCTCGAAGTGCCGGTCCGCCGTACGGCTGCTCGACGAGGCGGGAGCGGACTACACGGTACGGCGGTACCTGGAGGACCCCCCGAGCACGGACGAGCTGCGGGAGGTGCTGGACCGGCTCGGGCTGGAGCCGTGGGACATCACGCGCACGCAGGAGGCCGAGGCGGCGGAGCTCGGGCTGGCCGCCTGGCCGCGGGAGCCCGCCGAGCGGGAGCGCTGGATCGGGGCGCTGGCCGCCCATCCCCGGCTGATCCAGCGGCCGATCATCACCGCGGACGACGGCAGCGCGGCGGTCGCCCGCAACGAGGACGCGGTGCGGGACACCATCGCCCGCGGCCACTGAGGGCCGCATTGCACGCCCGGACTGCCTGCGGTCACTGAATGGCCTCGCGGGCGCCGCGCACGGCCGTGGAAACCGTCCTCGGGCGCCGTACGGCCGTCGAACGGCTCGCGGACCGCTCCCGGGCCGGCTTCCCGCATCCGTACCACCGGCCCGTACGGGCGCAGCCCTGCGGGCGCTGCCGTACGGGCGGTCCGGGCGGGCCGCCGGCTCAGAAGTTGATCTGGTTGATCGTGTCCGCTATCGAATCGAGGAACTTGTTGATCGACGGAGCCACGCCCGTCGACGCCAGGAAGAAGCCGAACAGCACGGCCACGAAGGCCGGCCCGGCTTTGAGCGATTTGCCCTTGACCATCACGATCAGGACGATCGCCAGCACGAGCACAGCGGACAGCGAAAGGACCACAACTGATCACACCCCTCGGTCGGAACGACGTCACCGGCCCCGGAAGTGCGGCCACGCACACCCCACGCCGGAACCATCGTGCCACCAATGCGGGCCGCGCCGCTCCCCACTGACGTACAGTCGGCCAACTGTTCTCGCCAGCCCTATGCCCGCGCCACCCCCACGGGCAAACGACCGGGCCGCCGGCGGCGCACGTGACCCATCTCATGGCCCGGCCCGCTCCCCGGTGGCCGTTCGTCCCGGTGGGGCCGTCCGGGCGGGGTAGGCGAGCGATGCGGAGAAAGGAGTGACGGAGGTTTTACGGATAACACCTTCGACGCTATGGTGCCTCAGATGTTTCACGCTGCCCCGACCCCCACGTGCGCAGTGACGTCCAGGTTCGTCCCCCCCAGTTACCGGTGGGCTGTCCTGTGACCAACACACTGCGCCCGAACGGCCATCAGCGGACCCCGCTCCCCCCGGCTCAGGAAGCGGCGTCCCCCAACCCCGAGACGCGTAGCGCAGGCCCGGCAGGTGTCGAAGGAACCCCCACTCCGTCGGCCGGGAAGAGCAGACCCAAGAAGCGCGACCCGTTCTTCGACAACGCCAAGTTCCTGGCGATCGTGCTCGTGGCCTGCGGACACTCCTGGGAACCGCTGACCGACACCAGCCGTGCGGCCGAAGCGCTCTACATGTGGGTCTATGTCTTCCACATGCCGGCGTTCATCGTCATCTCCGGCTATTTCTCCCGCAGCTTCGACATGCGGACCGACCGGTTGCAACGGCTGGTCACCGGCATCGCCGTACCGTATGTCCTCTTCGAGGTCGCGTACACCTATTTCAAGCGCTGGGCGGACGAGGATCCCGGCTATCCGATCAGCCTGCTGGACCCCTGGTACCTCACCTGGTTCCTGATCGCGCTGTTCGTCTGGCGGCTCACCACCCCGCTGTGGAAGATCGTGCGCTGGCCGGTGCCGCTCGCGCTGGCCATCGCCGTACTGGCGTCGGTCTCCCCCGACATCGGTGACGACCTCGACCTGCAGCGGCTGCTGCAGTTCCTGCCCTTCTTCGTGGTCGGCCTCGGCATGAAGCCGGAGCACTTCCAGCTGGTGCGCCGCCGCGAGGTGCGGATCCTGGCCGTGCCGGTCTTCGCCGCCGCCCTGGTGTTCGCCTACTGGGCGGCCCCGCGGACGAACGCGGCCTGGTTCTACCACCGCGACAGCGTGCAGGAGCTGGGCGCCCCCTGGTGGACCGGTCCGATCATGACGCTCGCCATGTTCGGCTGCTCGATGCTGCTCACCGCCGGCTTCTTCGCCTGGGTGCCGCGGCGCGAGATGTGGTTCACGGCGCTCGGCGCCGGCACTCTCTACGGCTACCTGCTGCACGGCTTCCTCGCCAAGGGTTCGCGCTTCGGCGGCTGGTACGACGACTACTCATGGCTCCAGACCCCGTGGGGCGCGATCCTCGTGACGTTCCTCGCGGCGGGCATCGTGACGGTCCTCTGCACCTCACCGGTGCAGCGGATGTTCCGCTTCGCGGTGGAGCCCAGAATGGAGTGGGCCTTCCGCCGGGACGCGGCCGAGCTGGCCCGCGACCGCGCGAAGAAGGACAAGGCCCAGCAGGCGCAGGGCCAGGCGCAGCAGAAGACGCAGAAGGACCGTTCGGAACAGGCGCAACAGGCGGAATAGCCCGCTCGGGCCACGCGCGCGGCTTCGGCCGGGCGACGCGCGCGGCCCGCGCCCCCCGGTCGGCGGCAGTAGAGCGGTACGGCTCCCGTGAAGTTCGAGGTCCGCGGGGGCCGTACCGCTGTCGTGCTGCCTCGGCGGGCTACGAACCCCGCAGGTACCCCATCAGCTGCTCCAGGGCCGTCCGGCCGTCCGCCGACGAGCCGTCGCCGAGCGGGTAGAAGTAGCCCGGCCGGGTGCCGGAGCCCAGCCGTACCGGAGCCACCGTGAGCGGCGGGCGGCCGGCCCGGGCGGCGCCGGCCTCCTGCACCTCCTCGGCCCCCAGTGCGAAGCCGACCGGTACGGGCGGCGCCTGGAGGCGGGCCGNNCTTCGCGGCGGCCCGCGTCTGGGCCAGCATCGTACGGAGCCCGTGCCGGGAGGCCAGCTCCGCGGCGAGCCCGGGGAGCGCGTTGAGCGGCGGTGTCTCCTCCGGGCCGTAGCCGGCAGTGAGCGTCACGTCCTCCTCGACGCCGCCGGTGGTGCGGGTGACGCGGATCGTCGCCATGGCCGGGCTGCCGGGCGTGCCGACGGCGACGGCCCAGGTGGGCTCGGGTGAGCGTTCCAGGGCCAGGTCGGTGAGCCGGCGCCGGGACCACGGGAGGTTGACCGGCTCCGCGGTGCCCCAGCCGGCCGGCGGGCAGCCGGTCAGGAAAAGGGCCTGCCAGGCGGCCTCCAGCGCCCCGCCGAGCACCAGCCGCTCGTCCGCCGGGTGCCGGGTGCCGGGTGCGGAAGGAGACCGAGAGCTGCCGCTCGGCGGTCGGCGCCGTGTCCTTGAAGAGCTCCGCGACGGGAGTCTCGCCGGACTCGGCGGAGGCGGGCCCGAAGGCGCCGTCCTGCCAGCGCAGCACGGCCCCGGACAGCCCGTCGTAGTAGCCGCCCTCGCCGTCCTGCACGACCCAGCGGGAGGGCGGGGCGAACAGCAGCGAGCGGGTGGCGGGCGACAGCCGGCTGTGCGCCGGGGTGATGATCTGGAGGCCGCGGCCGGCCTCGACGGTGGCCCGGCGCGCGTCGGTCAGCCAGGCCGTCATGGCGATGACGGGGCGGTCCTGGATGACGACCGCAACCTTGTCGGTGAGCACGTCGACCGCGGGCTGGGCCGCCACCGGCGCCGGCACGGCGGTGAGGCCCGGCGGCACCGGTTCGCCGCTGCCCGCC
>DOWQ01000448.1:0-537 GCA_003519485.1 Streptomyces sp.
TCGGTCCAGCCCGCTCCGGGGGCGAGGACCCCGTCCTCGGCCGGGGCGGGCCCGCCGCCCCTACCGCCGCCCGGCATGAGCGCCGCATGGCGGAGCAGGGCCGCGGCAGCGTGGACCTCGGGCGGTACGGCCGCCGGGACGAGCTCGGCCGCGTCCCGGTCGACCAGGCCGGTGTCCATCTCGCCCGAGACGACCTGCGGGTGGGCCAGCAGCCGGCGCAGGAAGCCGGTGTTGGTGTCCACGCCGAGCACGGCCGTACCGGCGAGCGCGGCGCGCAGCCGGCGGAGCGCGGTGGCCCGGTCGGGGCCGTGGGCGATGACCTTGGCGAGCATCGGGTCGTAGGCCGTGCCGACCTCCGTGCCCTCGGAAAGCCCGGAGTCGACGCGTACGCCCTCGCCGGCCGGCTCGCGGAGCCGGGCGACCGTGCCGGCCGAGGGCAGGAAGTCGACCCGGCCGTCACCGGCCGCGCGGGCGGTCTCGGCGCAGATCCGGGCCTCGATCGCGTGTCCGGTCAGCGTGATGTCGGACTGGCCGAAG
>DOWQ01000448.1:559-1104 GCA_003519485.1 Streptomyces sp.
GGGTGTTCATCTCCATGAAGAAGTACGCCCCGGGGTCGTCGCCGGGGACGATGAACTCGACCGTGCCCGCGCCGCGGTAGCCGCAGGAGCGGGCGGCCTGCACGGCGGCCTCGCCCATGGCCGCGCGGGTGGCATCGTCGAGCAGCGGGCTCGGGGCCTCCTCGATGATCTTCTGGTGGCGGCGCTGGAGCGAGCACTCGCGCTCGCCCAGGTGCACGACCCCGCCGTGCGCGTCGGCCATGACCTGGATCTCGATGTGCCGGGGGCGGTCGATCCAGCGCTCCACCAGCAGCGTGTCGTCGCCGAAGGAGCCGCGGGCCTCACGGCGGGCCGCGGCGATCTCGTCGGCGAGCAGCTCCTCCGCGCGGACCAGCCGCATTCCCTTGCCGCCGCCGCCCGCCGAGGGCTTGAGCAGTACGGGCATCCCGATCTCGCGGGCGGACGCGGCCAGCTGTTCGTCGGTGAGCCCGCTGCCGGTGGAGCCGGGCACGACGGGCACGCCGGCGGCCCGCACGGTCTCCTTGGCGCGGATCTTGTCGCCCATC
>DOWQ01000448.1:1143-2850 GCA_003519485.1 Streptomyces sp.
AGGAAGCCGTAGCCGGGGTGGACGGCCTCGGCTCCCGAGCGGGCGGCGGCGGCCAGCAGCCGGTCCGCCGAGAGATAGCTCTCGGCGGCGGCCGTGGGGCCGATACGGACCGCGGTGTCGGCCTCCCGCACATGGCGGGCGTCGGCGTCGGCGTCGCTGAACACGGCGACCGAGCGGACGCCGAGCCGGCGCAGGGTGCGGATCACGCGGACGGCGATCTCGCCGCGGTTGGCGACCAGAACGCATCCGAACATCGTCATCTCCGTGGTCACGTCACTCACATCCGGAAGACGCCGTAGCCGGGGGCGGCCGGGTCTCGTTCGGGCAGGGGGGCATTGGCGCAGGCGGTGAGGGCGAGGCCGACCACCTGCCGGGTCTCCAGCGGCTCGATCACGCCGTCGTCCCAGAGCCGGGCGGTGGCGTAGTAGGCGTTGCCCTGGCTCTCGTACTGCTCGAGGACGGGGGCGCGGAACAGCTCCTCCTCCTCCGCGCTCCAGCTCTCGCCGCGGCCCTCGAGCTGGTCGCGCTTGACGGTGGCGAGGACGGAGGCCGCCTGCTCGCCGCCCATCACGGAGATCTTGGCGTTCGGCCACATCCACAGGAAGCGCGGCGAATAGGCGCGGCCGCACATGGAGTAGTTGCCGGCGCCGTACGAGCCGCCGACGACCACGGTCAGCTTGGGCACCCGGGCGCAGGCGACGGCGGTGACCATCTTGGCGCCGTGCTTGGCGATGCCGCCCGCCTCGTAGCTCCGGCCGACCATGAAGCCGGAGATGTTCTGCAGGAAGAGCAGCGGGATGCCGCGCTGGTCGCACAGCTCGATGAAGTGCGCGCCCTTCTGGGCGGACTCGGAGAACAGGATGCCGTTGTTGGCGACGATGCCGACCGGGTGGCCGTGGATCCGGGCGAAGCCGGTGACCAGGGTCTGGCCGTACTCGGACTTGAACTCGGCGAACCGGGAGCCGTCGGTGATGCGGGCGATCACCTCGCGCACGTCGTACGGAGTGCGGGAGTCGACCGGGACCGTGCCGATCAGCCCGGCCGGGTCGACGGCGGGCTCCTCGACCGGCTCGACGGACCACGGCAGCGGGCGGCGGCCGGGCAGCGTCGAGACGATGGTGCGGGTGATGCGCAGCGCGTGCGCGTCGTCCTCCGCGAGGTGGTCGGTGACGCCGGAGACCTTGGAGTGCACCTCGCCGCCGCCCAGCTCCTCGGCGGTGACGACCTCGCCGGTGGCGGCCTTCACCAGCGGTGGGCCGCCGAGGAAGATCGTGCCCTGGTCGCGGACGATGACGGCCTCGTCGCTCATCGCCGGGACGTAGGCGCCGCCGGCGGTGCAGGAGCCGAGGACCGCGGCGATCTGCGGGATGCCCGCGCCGGACATCCGGGCCTGGTTGTAGAAGATCCGGCCGAAGTGCTCCCGGTCGGGGAAGACCTCGTCCTGCATGGGCAGGAAGGCGCCGCCGGAGTCGACCAGGTACAGGCAGGGGAGGCGGTTCTCCAGGGCGATCTCCTGGGCCCGCAGGTGCTTCTTCACCGTCATCGGGTAGTAGGTGCCGCCCTTGACGGTGGCGTCGTTGGCGACGATCACCACCTCGCGGCCGGAGACCCGGCCGATGCCCGCGATGACGCCCGCCGCCGGGGCCGCGCCGCCGTACATCCCCTCGGCGGCCAGCGGGGCCAGCTCCAGGAAGGGCGAGCCGGGGT
>DOWQ01000611.1 GCA_003519485.1 Streptomyces sp.
GACCGCGGCGAGCCGACGCTCGCGCGGCGCGGCCTGCGGATGCTCCGTACCGGCGAACGCGGCGCACGGGGCGAATCCGGCATACGGGACGATCGCGGCGCTCGGGACGACGAGCGCGGCAAGGGAAGCGGCCGCGGCACGGGCGGCAACCGCAGCACGGGGGTCACCCGCCTCGCGCGTGGCCCCCGTACCGGAGACGCCCGCGACCGGAACGGTACCGCCAGGAACGGCACCGCCAAGAGCGGCAGCGCGAGGAGCGGCAGTGGCGACGCCGCGACCGCCACTGCGCGGAAGCGGTCGCGCACCGGCAGGGCCGTGCTCGGGCTGATCGTGGTGGCCGGTCTGGTCGGCACGGCCGTGCTGGGCCAGCAGTACCGGGAGGCCGAGCAGACCCGCGAGGCCAGTGGCGAGGCCCTCAGCGCCGCCCGCGAGATCGCGCCGGTGATCCTCTCCTATGACCACCGGCACCTCGACCGCGACTTCGAGGCGGCCGGCAAGCACCTCACCGGCTCCTTCAGCGAGGAGTACGGCCGGACCACCTCCAAGGTGGTCGCGCCCACCGCGAAGCAGTACAAGGGCTCCGTCAAGGCGACGCTGGCCAAGCCGGCGTCCGGCGGCAAGGACGCCGCGGCGTCCGTGGTGTCGGCCGAGCCGGACAAGGTGGTCGTGCTGCTGTTCATGAACCAGGTGACGAAGAGCAGCCAGATATCCGGCCCGAGGCTGGACCTCAACCGGGTGCGGATGACGCTGGTGCGCACTTCCGGCGGCTGGAAGGCGAGCGCGGTCGACGCCCTGTAGCGGCCGCCACGGAGACCCCGGGCGCTGTGCGCCCGGGTGGTGGGTGGACAGGGGGCACCCACGAAGAGGACACCCGAAGGGGCACCCCGGCCGTCGCCCGGGGGAGTCCGCATCGGAGCCGTGGCTGCGGACAGCCGGCACGGAGGCCGAGGGCGCGGGTCAGTGGGATCCGCCACTGACTCAAAGCACTCCTTTGATGTTCTCAAAGGACAAGTGTTAGCGTAATCGTCATGACGACCGCAGCCGCGCAGCACCCTGCCCTGAGCAAGCCGCTCGTGGCGCGCCTGTACGTCGATCTGTGCCGCTGTCTGTCCGCGGCCTGTCGCCGCATCTGACGCGACCAGCAGCGGTGCTGCCGACCCCGTGACGTTCCGTCCTGCGGGGGACACCGGCCGCCGCACCCCGTCCCCGTGGTTCTTCTGCCTCTACCTCGTCGGAGTGTGTCCGTGTCCGCCCGTAAATCCCTCCTGCCCAAGGTGCCGTTCTGGGCCCAGATTCTGCTGGGTCTCGTGCTCGGCGTGCTGCTCGGCTGGGTGGCCCGCGCCTGGGACGTCACCTGGCTCGTCACCACGCTCGACACGATCGGCGGCCTCTTCGTCCAGCTGCTCAAGCTGGCCGTCGCCCCGCTCGTGTTCTTCGCGATCCTGGTGTCGATCACCAACCTGCGGAAGGTCAAGAACGCCGCCCGGCTCGCCTCCCGTACCCTCCTCTGGTTCATGGCGACCTCGCTGATCGCCGTCACCATCGGCCTCGCCATCGGCCTGCTGACCAACCCGGGCGCCGGCACCGGACTCAAGCCCGAGGACGGCGCGCGCCCGGAGAGCAGCGGCAGCTGGCTGGACTTCCTGACCGGTGTCATCCCCGAGGACATCATCACGCCGTTCACCGAGCTCAACGTCCTGCAGATCGTCTTCATGGCCGCGGTGGCCGGCATCGCCGCCCTCCAGCTCGGCGACCGGGCCGAGCAGATCCTCGAGCTGAGCGAGTCCGTGCTCGAACTGCTCCAGAAGGCCCTGTGGTGGGTCATCCTGCTCGCCCCGCTCGGCACCCTCGGCCTCATCGGCAACGCCATCGCCAGCTACGGCTGGGAGCTGATCGGTCAGTACGCCACCTTCACCGCCGACGTCTACATCGGCTGCGCCATCGTGATGTTCGGCGTCTACCCGCTGCTGCTGTCGACCGTCGCCAAGGTGAACCCGGTCCAGTTCTTCCGCGGCGCCTGGCCCGCGATCCAGCTGGCCTTCGTCTCCCGCTCCTCGGTCGGCACCATGCCGGTCACCCAGCGGGTCACCGAGCGCCTCGGGGTGCCGAAGGAGTACACCAGCTTCGCGGTGCCGTTCGGCGCCACCACGAAGATGGATGGTTGCGCCGCGATCTACCCGGCGCTCGCCGCGATCTTCATCGCCGAGGTCTTCGGCGTCCAGCTCGGGATCGGGGACTTCGTCCTCATCGCCTTCGTCTCCGTCATCGGCTCGGCGGCCACCGCCGGACTGACCGGCGCCGTCGTGATGCTGACGCTGACCCTCTCCACGCTGGGCCTCCCGCTGGAGGGCGTGGGCCTGCTGTTGGCCATCGACCCGATCCTGGACATGATGCGCACCGCGACGAACGTCACCGGGCAGGCCGTGATCCCGGTCATCGTGGCCGCCAGGGAGAAGATCCTCGACCGCGAGGCCTACGACTCGGCGCACTCCTCGCTGATCGACGCCTTCGGCGGTGACCGGCCGGAGGACACCAGGGAGCCGCAGCCGGCCGCCGTCTGATCGCATTCCGGATGGCTTGATTCACCATCCGAACGCCCGGTAACCGTGAGCACGCCTCGCGGTGCCGGGCGTTCGGCATATGCACGCCTGGTCCGGGCCGTAAACTTACTTTCGAGTAGTGACGTGGAGGGCGAGGTGGCGGCCGAAGTGGCGCGGACCAAGAACAAGCGGATGCCGCGCGCGGTGCGGGAGCAGCAGATGCTCGACGCCGCAGTGACCACCTTCGCGCAGCGCGGTTACGGAGCCGCGTCGATGGACGAGATCGCCGAGCTGGCCGGGGTGTCCAAGCCGCTCGTCTACCTCTATCTGCACTCGAAGGAGGAGCTGTTCAGCTCCTGCATCCGGCGCGAGGGGGCAGCCCTGCTCGCCGCCGTACGGTCGGCCGTCGAGCCCCGGGACGCGCCCGCGGACCGGCAGTTGTGGAGCGGGCTGCGCGGCTTCTTCGCCCACACCGCCGAGCGCCCGGACGGCTGGGCCGTCCTGCACAACCAGGCCCGCACGCACGGCGAACCCTTCGCGGGCGAGGTCGCCGCGATGCGGCAGGAGATCGTCACGCTGGTGACCCAGCTGATCACCGAGGCCGTCGAGGCACAGGGCTTCCCCCGGGACCTGGCGGACCGCGACCTGGCCGGGCTGGCGCACGCGCTGGTGGGCGCGGCGGAGTCGCTGGCCGGCTGGGCCAACGGCGACCCCGACGGCGAGGGGCCGTCCGCCAAGGAGACGGCGGCGCTGCTGATGAACTTCGCCTGGGCGGGCCTGCAGAACCTGATGGACGGCCGCCCCTGGTCGCCGGCGCACGGCACGGCCGTGAAGTCCGGCTGACCGGCCGGCGCGCCCGGCACCCTTCTCCCGCCCCCTCCCGCTGCTTCTGCCCCTTCCCGCCATTTTCGGCCAACTCCCGGCCCTGACGGTTGAGTCTTCGGCCCGGGGGCCGGACGGGGATGTCGCGCCCCGGACCCGCCGCGCCCGCGCCCCACCCGCGCGCGTCCGATCCTGCGTCGGGCGGCTCTCGGGTGCCCGCGCCGGCTCAGGACTCGTGCGAGGTCGTCACCTTCCCGGTGAGGTGCAGCAGCGCGCCGTCCCGGCCGCCGCGCAGCTCGAAGTCGGTGCCGAGCCTGCCGTACGTCACATGGGACGGGAGCGGTACCGGCGCCTTGAACTCCGCCTGTACGGTGACGCCCTTCGCCGGGGACGCGCCGGTTTCGGCCACGCAGCGTGCGAAGGTCCACATGCCGTGCGCGATGGTGCCGGGAAAGCCGAGCGCCCGGGCGGTCAGCGGGTAGAGGTGGATCGGGTTGTAGTCGCCGGAGACACCCGCGTGCCGGCGGCCGAGGGCCGGGTCGAGGGGCCACCGGGCCGCGCCGGGAAGGGACTTGGCGCGCTCGGCCGTCGCCGAGGCGCGGTCGGCGGCCTTCGTGGCCATGGCGGACGCGGCGGGTACGCCGGAGGCGGCGGAAGCGTCGGCCCCCGGAGCCGCCCCGTCCGGTGACGTCCGGTGGCGGGCGAGGTAGCTGCTCCGGTCCTCCCAGACCAGCTCACCGTCCAGCCTGGCCTCGGTGACGATCTCCGCCTCGGTGCCGCGGCGGTGCGCGGCCAGTCCCGCGGCGTACACGGTGAGTTCCGGGCGGTCGGTCGGGCTCAGCGGCTTGTGCTGCACGATCCGGATACGGGTGTGCACGAGGCCGAGCATCGGCAGCGGGAAGTCCCGGTCGGCCATGAGGCGGGCCGCCAGCGGGAATCCGAGTATGTGCGGATAGGTGATCGGCAGCGGATCGGTCTCCCGGAAGCCGCACACCCGGGCGTAGCGGATGACGAGCGCCTCGTCGATCCGGGCGGCGGGCAGAACGAGCCGGGTCCCCGGGAGCCGGGCGCCGGGGGAGGGGCGCTTGCCCATGCCGGTGAGGACGCCTTTGCCGAGGGTGGGCATCAGGCGCGGGGGGCGGGTGAGTTGCCGGGTGGTCATGGGGACTCCTCGGGGGCGGATTCGGGGTGCCGTCCGGTGGGGGTACGAGTGCGGGCGTCGTGCGGGTCCGTGCGCGGGCCTGTGTGGTGCGGGTTGTGCGGCGTTGTGCGGTGCGGGTTGTGCGGTGTTGTGCCGTGCAGCTCGGGGTCGTGCCGCCGTGGGATGCCGGAGCCGTGCCGATTCCGGGGTCGTGCCGTGCTGTGCCGTGCGCTCCGGCGGAGTTCGCGCGCTGTGCCGTGGCCGTGCCGTAGCGCTGCCGGGTCGGCCGTGGCCGTGCCGTGCTCGCCGTGCTCCACCGCGGCCTGCGGAGGCGGAGGCGCTGCCGGGCACGGGGCCGGCACGGCCGCGCCGGGCGTGGTGTCCCGCCTTTCCGAGTATTCGGGTGGACCGGGGGAGCGTCCCCCCGCGCGGGGCGGGGAAACAGCGGGCGCACGGAGGCACCGGGCCCGCGCGTGGTGCTACGCCCCCAGCAGGCTCTGCCCGCAGACGCGGATCGTCTGGCCGTTCACCCCGCCGGAGGCCGGCTGCGCCAGCCAGGCCGTCGTCTCGGCGACATCGATCGGCAGCCCGCCCTGGGCGAGGGAGTTCATCCGCCGCCCGGCCTCGCGGATGAAGAACGGCACGGCGGCCGTCATGCTCGTCTCGATGAAGCCGGGGGCGACGGCGTTGACCGTGACCCCGTGCTCGGCGGCCGCGCGCGGGGCGAGGGAGCGGGTGAAGCCGATGATCCCGGCCTTGCTCGCGGCGTAGTTGGTCTGGCCCGGGTTGCCCGCGATGCCCGCGATCGAGGACGTGGCGACGATGCGGCCGGTCCCGGTGTGCAGGACGCCGGCCGCCAGCAGCCGGTCGGTCACCCGCAGGACGCCGCCGAGGTTGACGTCCAGCACCTGGTCCCAGCGGTCCGCCGCCATATTGGCGAGCTTGCGGTCGCGGGTGATGCCCGCGTTGTGGACGAGCGCGGTCAGGCCGTCGGGCAGGGCCTCGACGATGCGGTCGGCGGCGTCGGGCGCCGTGATGTCGAGCGGCAGTGCGATGCCGCCCAGCCTCTCGGCGAGGGCCCGGAGTTCGGTCGCCATGGGGGGTATGTCGAGGCAGACGACGTGGGCCCCGTCGCGGGCCAGGGTCTCGGCGACGGAGGCGCCGATGCCGCGGGCGCAGCCGGTGACGAGCGCGGTGCGGCCGGCCAGCGGGCGGTCCCAGTCCTGGGCCCCGCCGGCCTCGGTGGACCCACCGGCCTCGGTGGCCTCCACGGTGACGACCTGGCCGCTGACGTAGGCGGACTTGGGCGAGAGCAGGAAGCGGAGGGTGGATTCCGCCGCCTCAACGCTGCCCGCGAGGCGTACGAGATTCACCGTGCGCCCCTTGCCCGCCTCCTTGCCGAGCGAGCGGACGAAGCCCTCGAGGGCCTGCTGCGCGGCGGCCTGGTGGTGGTCGCCGGGGTCGGGCACGGCGCCGAGGACGATGATTCGTCCGCTTTCGGCGACGGAGCGCACGACGGGATGGAGCGCGCCGTGCACCTCGCGCAGCCCCGCGGGGCCGTCGACCGCAGTGGCGTCCACCACAACCGCGGCGTGCCGGCCCTCGGCGGCCGTACGCACCGGGAGGCCGGTCCGGGCCAGTACGTCGGCGAGCCCCGGACACGGGGAACCCACGGTCAGCCGCAGCACATCGCCGTCGAGCGAGGGGCGTGCCGCGGACCAGCGGTGCAGCGCGGCGGGCTGGGGCAGGCCCAGCCGGCGGGTCACGAAACGGCCTGGACCGGTTCTCGTGGCACGAAGATAGCGATCGGCCATTGGCCAACTCCTCACCCTGGCGTAAATTTACTTCTGAGTAAGGTTACTGCCGAGTCAGGAGCTGGTCGAGATGGGTGCCCGCAATATCACTCTTGCGTCGAAAGTGCGGCGAGTCGCCGTCCTCGGCGGGAGCCGGATCCCCTTCGCGAGGTCCGACGGGCCGTACGCGACCGCCTCGAACCAGGAGATGCTGACCGCCGCGCTCGGCGGCCTCGTCGGGCGGTTCGGCCTGGCGGGGGAGCAGGTCGGGGAGTTCGTCGCCGGCGCCGTGCTCAAGCACAGCCGGGACTTCAACCTCGCCCGGGAGACCGTCCTCGGCAGCGAACTGGACCACCGCACCCCGGCCTACGACGTCCAGCAGGCGTGCGGCACCGGGATGCAGGCCGTCATCGCCGCCGCCAACAAGATCGCGCTGGGGCAGCTGGACAGCGCGGTCGCCGGCGGAGTGGACACCGCCAGCGACGCGCCGCTCGGCGTCAACGACGAGCTGCGCAGGACGCTGCTGGCCGCCCGGCGCGCCAAGAGCCTCGGCGGCCGGGTGCGGGAGCTGGCCCGGTTCCGGCCGCGCCATCTGGTGCCGGACATCCCGCGCAACGCCGAGCCCCGNNCCGGCCTGTCGATGGGCGACCACGCGGCCCGTACCGCCAAGGAGTGGGGCGTCGCCCGGGAGGACCAGGACGCGCTGGCCGCGGCGAGCCACCAGCGGCTCGCGGCGGCATACGAACGCGGCTTCCTGGATGACCTGGTGGTGCCGTTCCGCGGGCTCAGCCGCGACCAGAACCTGCGGCCCGGCTCGACCACCGAGAAACTGGCGCGGCTGAAGCCCGTCTTCGGGGTGGCGGCCGGCGGCGCCACGATGACCGCGGGCAACTCCACCCCGCTGACCGACGGCGCGGCGACCGTTCTGCTCGCGAGCGAGGAGTGGGCGGCCGAGCGCGGCCTGCGCCCGCTGGCGTACCTCTCGGCCTACGAGACGGCGGCCGTGGACTACGTCGACGGGGAGGACGGCCTGCTGATGGCCCCCGCGTACGCCGTGCCGCGAATGCTGGAGCGGGCGGGGCTCGGGCTCGCGGACTTCGACCTGCTGGAGGTCCACGAGGCGTTCGCCTCCCAGGTGCTGGCCACCCTGGCCGCCTGGGAGAAGCAGGGACTGCCCGCGGTGGACCGGGACCGGCTCAACGTCGCGGGCTCCTCGCTGGCCACCGGCCACCCCTTCGCCGCCACCGGCGCGCGCATCGTCGCGACCCTCGCCGGGCTGCTCGCCGAGCGCGACGCCCCCGGCCGCGGCCTGATCTCCATCTGCGCGGCCGGCGGACAGGGGGTGACCGCGATCCTCGAACGTCCCTGAGCCGTACGACCACGGCCCGCCGGCCCCACCGCGCGGGCACCGCACACCCCCAGCTGATCCCCGCCCACCGCAGGCGGGCCACCGCCCCGAGACCCGCGCCCGGGCAGGCGCGGCTCCGGGCGGCCGAGACAAGAGGAGCCGCTCGTGTCCCGTACGAACAGCAGTGCAGCGCTGCCCGCGCTGGTGGAACCGGCGAAGTCCCTGGTGGACGGCGTCGTCCGGGAGGTGTCCGTGCCGGCGGCCGTACCGCCAGTGGAGAAGGGCTCCCTGGCGGACATACCGTTCGACAACGCGGCCGCCGCCCCCGCCGAGGTCGTGTTCGGCCGCAAGCACGAGGACGGCGGCTGGCGCGACGTCACGGCCGCCGCCTTCGCGAACGAGGTGCTCGCCGTCGCCAAGGGCCTGATCGCCAACGGCCTGGCGCCCGGCGACCGGCTCGCGATCATGGCCCGTACGACCTACGAGTGGACCCTGCTCGACTTCGCGGCCTGGGCCGCCGGCCTGGTCACCGTCCCCATCTACCCCACCTCCTCGGCCCAGCAGGCGGCCTGGATCATCCAGGACTCCGGCGCCACGGCCTGC
The DNA here is from genome assembly GCA_003519485.1 of Streptomyces sp. Taxonomy (GTDB): domain Bacteria; phylum Actinomycetota; class Actinomycetes; order Streptomycetales; family Streptomycetaceae; genus Streptomyces. The sequence continues at coordinate 8,248 of DOWQ01000611.1, forward strand.
GTCGTCGAGGATGTCGAGCAGGCCCGGCTGATCACCTCGGTGCGCCCCGAGATGCCGCGCCTCGAACACCTCTGGCAGTTCGGCACGGGCGCCGTCGAGCGGCTCGTCGCCGCGGGCGGGGACATCTCCGACGACGAGGTCACGGCCCGCCGGGCCGGGCTGGCCCCCGGCACGATCGCCACCCTCATTTACACCTCGGGCACCACCGGCCGGCCCAAGGGCTGCGTCCTCACCCACGGCAACTTCTTCGCCGAGGTCGACAACGCGATCGAGCTGCTCCACCCCGTCTTCAAGTCGGTGAGCAAGGACCCCGCCTCCACCCTGCTCTTCCTGCCCATGTCGCACGTCTTCGGCCGGATGGTCGCCGTCGGCTGCATACGCGCCCGGGTCCGGCTCGGGCACGCGCCGAGCATCAGGACCGAGGACCTGCTGGCCGACATGGCCGGCTTCGAGCCGACCTTCCTGCTCGCCATCCCGTACGTCCTGGAGAAGGTCTACAACACCGGCCGCGCCACCGCTGAGAAGATGGGCCGCGCCTCCTCCTTCGACCGCGCCGCGAAGATCGCCCAGCGGTACGGCGAGGCCCAGGAGGCCGAGCGGCACGGCACCGGCCCCGGCCCGGGGCTCGGTCTGCGCGCGGCCCGCGCCCTCTACGACCCGCTGGTCTACCGCCGCATCCGGGCCGCCCTCGGCGGCAAGGTGCGGTACGCCATCTGCGGCGGCTCGCCGCTCGGCCACCGGCTCGCCGCCTTCTACGCGGGCGCCGGCATCGACATCTTCGAGGGCTACGGGCTCACCGAGACCACCGCCGCCGCGACCGTCACCCCGCCCCTGAAGCCCCGGCTCGGCACGGTCGGCTGGCCGATGCCGGGCGCCGCGGTCCGGATCGCCGACGACGGTGAGGTGCTGCTGCGCGGCGGCCAGGTCTTCAGCGGTTACTGGGACGCGGAGCACGGCACCGCCGTACGGGGCGGCGAGAGCCACAAGGCGGGCTGGTTCGCCACCGGCGACATCGGCGCCCTCGACGAGGACGGCTACCTCAGCATCACCGGCCGCAAGAAGGAAATCATCATCACCACGGGCGGCAAGAACGTCGCCCCGGCGCCGCTGGAGGACCGGCTGCGCTCCCACCCGCTGGTCGGCCAGTGCATGGTCGTCGGCGACGACCGCTCGTACGTCGGCGCGCTGATCACCCTGGAGCCGGACGGGCTGCACCACTGGCGGCAGATGCGGAAGAAGAAGGACGTGCCGATACGGGAGCTCGTCACGGACGCGGAGCTGATCGCCGACATCCAGCGGGGGGTCGACGAGGCCAACGCCTCCGTCTCCCGCGCCGAGTCGATCCGCCGCTTCCGGGTCCTGCCGGACGACTTCACGGAGGAGAACGGCCATCTGACGCCGTCCCTCAAGCTCAAGCGGCAGGCGATCGCGAAGGACTTCGCGACGGAGATCGACGAGCTCTACCGGCGGAGCTGACCGGCCGGGCTGCCGGGGGGTCCGGGCCGAGCGATCCGGGGCCCGGGCCCCGGCCGGGCCCCGGCCG
>DOWQ01000130.1 GCA_003519485.1 Streptomyces sp.
CCGTCCGGCGCGGTGACGGGCGCTACGGAGGCGGCAGGCGTTCCGGAGGCGACCGGTGTTCCGGGGACGAGGGGTGTACCGGGGACGGGGGGCGTGAGCGGTGCGAGAGGCACCGGTGCTGGGCCCGTGCCGTTCTCGGATGCGTGCTCCCGCGTGGACATCTCGACGTGCCCTCCCGGAATCGGCTGAAAGCGGTGAGAACACGTATAGCAGACAATGACCGACACATCCCTCCCCGTGCGACGTCACAGGCTTCGCATGGCGTACGGACGCGCCCGGGCCCCGGCCGCTCCCGCCGACACGGGCCGACGCACACGCAGCGGAGCTCGGGCGCAGGGGGCCGGCAGCCGGGCCCCGTCATGCCTCAGGGGGCGCTTCCCCGGGCGGCCCGGGCGGCGAAGGGCGTGAACCGTACGGGCAGGGACGCCGGGCAGTGCGTCCACGGTGACGGGCGCCAGGTGAGCTCGGCCTCCGGCACCGCCAGCCTGACGTCCGGCAGCCCGCGCAGCGCGATCTCGACCGCCGCTTTCGTGATCAGCCGGGCGGGCACCTGGGCGGGGCAGGCGTGCGGCCCGGCGGAGAAGGCCAGGTGCGCGCGGTTGCCGAGCAGTTCGTACGAGTCGGCGGGGCGTACGGCGGGATCGGCGTTGCCGGCGGCCAGCCCGAGCACCAGTGCGTCACCGCGGCGGATCGGACGGCCGCCCAGCTCGGTGTCGTGCAGCGCGTAGCGGGCGGGGAAGTTGGCCATCGGGGGGTCCTGCCACAGGACCTCGTCGAGGGCCTCGTCCACGCCGAGCCGCCCGCCCCGCAGCCGGCCGCGGAACCGGTGGTCGGTGAGCATCAGCCGCAGGGTGTTGGCGATCCAGGTGGTCGTCGCCTCGTTCCCCGCCGACATCATGACGGCCATCGAGCGCAGGATCTCGGTGTCGTTCCGCAGGTCGGGGTGGGCGAGGAGGGCGGAGGCCAGGTCGTCCCGGGGAGCCGCGCGCCGGGCCCGGAGGACGGAGACGAGGATGTCCTCGAAACGGCGGCCGCCCGCCTGGGTGTCGTCGCCCCGGCCGAACAGGGCGGCGAGGGCCCGCAGCAGCTCGTGCCCCTCGGCCCGTTCCAGACCGAACAGGCCGCCGATCGCCAGCAGCGGTACGACACGGGCGTACTCGGTCACCAGATCGGCCGTGCCGCGGCCCCGGAACGCGTCCAGCAGCCCCGCGCAGATCGCCTCCGACGAGCGGCGCATCCGGCGCTGGTCGGTGCCGGCCAGACCGTCGGCGAGCGGGCGGCGCAGCCGCTGGTGCTCGGTGCCGTCGTGGCCGGTGACGTTGTCGCGGTACCCCATCATGGGCAGCAGCCCGGAGCCGGGCGGTACGGCCCCCTCGGCGAGGTCGCGCCAGTTGCGCGGGTCCCGGGAGAAGGTCTTCTCCTGCCGGGTGACGACGAGCAGCTCCCGGTAGCCCAGCACGAGCCAGGCCGGCACCCCGGGCTCCAGTTCGACCCGGGCGACGCTGCCCCACTCCTCGCGCAGCCGCCGGTAGACGCGCTGAGGATCGGCACCGGCTGTGGACAGCAGCGGGGCCGGTCCGGGCGCCGTACGGTGCGCCGGGCACTCCGGCGGGCCGACGGGGGCGGTCATACGGGCACCTCCTGTTCCGCGGCGGCGGAGACGTACTCCACCAGGGTGATCAGGGCGTCGAGCGAGGCGCGCCGCCGCCGGGCGTCGCACAGCACGACCGGGGTCTCGTCCAGCAGGTCCAGCGCCCGGCGCAGATCCTCGACGGTGTGGTGGCGGGGGGTGTCGGGGAAGTGGTTGACCGCCACGGCGAACGGCAGCCCGCGCAGCTCCAGTTGTTCCAGCACCTCGAAGCTGTCCTCCAGCCGGCGGGTGTCGACCATCACCAGCACGCCGAGCGCGCCCTCGGCCAGGCCCTCCCACAGGTCCCAGAACCGCCGCTGGCCGGGCGTGCCGAACAGGTACAGCGCGAGCCGCCGGTTGAGGGTGACCCGGCCGAAGTCCATCGCCACCGTGGTGGTGGTCTTCCCGGCCAGCCCGGCGAGGTCGTCCACGCCCCGGCTGGCCTCGGTCATCGTCTCCTCGGTGCGCAGCGGAGCGATCTCGCTGACCGAGCCGATCAGGGTGGTCTTGCCGACCCCGAAGGCGCCGACGACGAGGAGTTTCACCGCTCGTTCCACGCTGTCGGGCAGATAGCGGTCAGCGGAGTCTGCGGAGACCATCGAGCACCTCCTGGAGCAGGTCCTGGTCGGTCCGGGCGGCGGGCGGAATGCTGGTACGCGCGGTGAGATGGCCGGAGTCGACCAGGTCGGACGCGAGGACGGTGACGGTGCTCACGGGCAGTTCCAGGTGAGCGGCGGCCTCCGCCAGGGACAGCAGCCGCGCACACATTTTGAGCAGCGCCCGTTCCTGGCGGCTGGCGGACAGGGGGAGTTCGCGCTCCTGGGCCGTCGTGACGAGCAGGGTGTCGAGCGCGATGGTGTTCCGGCTGGGGCGGACCCGTCCACCGGTGAGCACGTAGGGCCGGAGCGGGCTGTCGTGGTACTCGCCCGGTTCGTTCATGAGATGCCACCCCGACGCGGCGGGCTGACCAGATGACTGCCGATACGATTCACCTGAATGCGCATCTGCTGGGCGATCAGCTGCGGGTCGACCGCCGCGTCGGTGACCACGGCGAGGTAGGAGCCCTGGCCGGCGGCGACCATGAAGAGGAAACCGCCGTCGAACTCGACCATCTGCTGTATGACGGCCCTGCTGTCGGAACCGAACTCCTTGCCGAGGCCCTTGGCCAGCGACTGCAGGCCCGAACAGGCGGCGGCCAGCCGGTCGGCGCTGTCGCGGCCGGTGTCCTCCGAGCGGGCCATCAGCAGACCGTCGGCGCTGAGGACGACCACATGCCGGACGTCGCTCACGGAGGCGACGTCCGCCACCATCCAGTCGCGGTTCACCGGGCTGTTCATCTGGGACATCGTCACTTCTGTCCTTCGGGATGGGCGGGGGATTCGTGGGCGGTGCCCCGGTCGGCAGGGACGGGGTGACCGGGCGCCCGGTCCCACGCCGTGTACTCCGGCCCGGTGGCTCCGGTGGCTCCGGTTGCTCCGTACGGTCCGGCGGCCCCGGTTGTCCCGGTCTGCCCGGCCTGCTCGTCCGGTCCGGCCGGCACGTCAGCCTCAGCTTCGCCCGCTCCGGTCGGGCGCTGCGGCTCGGGGGAGGACGGGGCCGACAACGGCGCGGGCTGCGGCTCCCGTTCGGCCGCCGGCTCCGTGGCCGCCGCCCCGACGGTCCCCGCGCGGCTGCCCGCGAGGAGTGCGCCCATCCAGGCACCGGCCTCCTCGGGGGACGGCGGTGA
>DOWQ01000126.1:0-7397 GCA_003519485.1 Streptomyces sp.
GACCCGGCGTGAGCGGAGCCGGGCAGCGGCGCGTGACCCCGCGCGCGCAGGAGCCGGGCAGCGGCCTCGGCCGATCCGGCGGGAGCGCCGGTAGCCGGAACGGCCCGTGCTCCGGCCGCCCAAAGCGGAAAACCGGACCAGTGGCTGAGACGGGACCGGCCACCATATGGGCGGCCGGTAGGCTCGAAGTGTGCCGAAGCCGCTCAGCCTCCCCTTCGATCCGATCGCTCGAGCCGACGAACTCTGGAAGGAGCGATGGGGGTCCGTGCCGTCCATGGCGGCCATCACCTCGATCATGCGTGCCCACCAGATCCTCCTCGGCCAGGTCGACGCGGTCGTCAAGCCGTACGGGCTGACCTTCGCCCGTTACGAGGCTCTGGTGCTGCTCACCTTCAGCAAGGCCGGTGAGCTGCCCATGTCCAAGATCGGGGAGCGGCTGATGGTGCATCCCACGTCCGTCACCAACACCGTCGACCGGCTGGTGCGGTCCGGTCTGGTGGACAAGCGGCCCAACCCCAACGACGGCCGCGGCACCCTCGCCTCGATCACCGACAAGGGCCGCGAGGTCGTGGAGTCCGCCACCCGCGATCTGATGGCGATGGACTTCGGGCTGGGCGCGTACGACGCAGAGGAGTGCGGCGAGATCTTCGCCCTGCTGCGGCCGCTGCGGGTCGCCGCGGAGGATTTCGGGAAGCCGTAGCGTCTCCGGCGGCCACGGCCTCGGCCGCCCGAGCCCTCGCGGAGGCTCTCCGGGGCGTGCTCGTCCGGTGCCGGGCCGCGGGAGCCATCCCCGCGGCTGCGCGATTTCGGCAGCGGTTAGGCTCGTGGGCATGAAACGCAGCGTGCTGACCCGCTATCGGGTGATGGCCTACATCACTGCTGTCATGTTGTTGCTGTTGTGCACCTGCATGATCTTCAAGTACGGCTTCGGCATGGGCGAGGACCTCGCGTTCGTGGTGTCCCAGACGCACGGCCTGCTTTACATCATCTATCTGGTCTTCGCCTTCGACCTGGGCTCCAAGGCCAAGTGGAGCTTCGGCAAGCTGCTGTGGTTGCTGCTCTCCGGCACCATCCCGACGGCCGCCTTCTTCGTCGAGCGGAAGGTCGTCCGCGAGGTCGGGCCGCTGCTCGTCGACGCCCCCGCCCGGCCCGCGCAGGCGTAGCCACCGGAGGCACGGCGCCCCCGGCGCGCACTGTCCGCGGTCGCGAACCGGCCGTACCGCAGTCGCGGCAGCAGCCGCACAGCCCCGACAGTCGCCGCAAACCGCCGAAAACCGCCCCGCGTGACAGCATCGGAGCGGCCTGGCATCGACAATTACTAGGACGTCCTAGTAAATTTGCGGTATGAACCCGGACGCCATCGAAGAGGGCCGCCGCCGCTGGCAGGCCCGGTACGACGCAGCCCGCAAGCGCGACGCGGATTTCACGACTCTCTCGGGCGATGCGGTCGAACCCGTGTACGGACCGCCTCCGGGCGGCTCCGTACCCGGTTTCGAGCGGATCGGCTGGCCCGGGGAGTACCCCTACACCCGCGGGCTGCACGCCACCGGCTACCGCGGCCGGACCTGGACCATCCGCCAGTTCGCCGGCTTCGGCAACGCCCAGCAGACCAACGAGCGCTACAAGATGATCCTGGAGGCGGGCGGGGGCGGTCTCTCCGTCGCCTTCGACATGCCGACCCTGATGGGCCGCGACTCCGACGAGCCCAAGTCGCTCGGCGAGGTCGGCCACTGCGGTGTCGCCATCGACTCCGCCGCCGACATGGAGGTCCTGTTCCAGGACATCCCGCTCGGCGACGTCACCACCTCCATGACGATCAGCGGGCCCGCCGTCCCCGTCTTCTGCATGTACATCGTCGCCGCCGAGCGCCAGGGCATCGACCCCCGCCTCCTGAACGGCACCCTCCAGACGGACATCTTCAAGGAGTACATCGCCCAGAAGGAGTGGCTCTTCCAGCCCGAGCCGCACCTGCGCCTCATCGGCGACCTGATGGAGCACTGCGCGCGCGACATCCCCGCCTACAAGCCGCTCTCCGTCTCCGGCTACCACATCCGCGAGGCCGGCTCGACGGCCGCGCAGGAGCTCGCCTACACGCTCGCTGACGGCTTCGGCTACGTCGAGCTGGGCCTCTCCCGCGGCATGGACGTCGACGTCTTCGCGCCCGGCCTGTCCTTCTTCTTCGACGCGCACCTCGACTTCTTCGAGGAGATCGCCAAGTTCCGCGCCGCCCGCCGCATCTGGGCCCGCTGGATGCGCGACGTCTACGGAGCGACCTCCGACAAGGCCCAGTGGCTGCGGTTCCACACCCAGACCGCCGGGGTCTCGCTGACCGCCCAGCAGCCGTACAACAACGTCGTACGGACCGCGGTCGAGGCGCTGGCCGCCGTTCTCGGCGGCTCCAACTCGCTGCACACCAACGCCCTCGACGAGACCCTCGCGCTGCCCTCCGAACAGGCCGCCGAGATCGCGCTCCGCACCCAGCAGGTGCTGATGGAGGAGACCGGGGTCGCCAATGTCGCCGACCCGCTCGGCGGCTCCTGGTACGTCGAGGCGCTGACCGACCGCATCGAGGCCGACGCCGAGAAGATCTTCGAGCAGATCAGGGAGCGCGGCCGCCGCGCCGTGCCCGACGGCAAGCACCCGATCGGCCCGATCACGTCCGGCATCCTGCGCGGCATCGAGGACGGCTGGTTCACCGGCGAGATCGCCGAGTCCGCCTTCCAGTACCAGCGGTCCGTGGAGAAGGGCGACAAGCGGGTCGTCGGCGTCAACTGCCACCACGGCTCCGTCACCGGCGACCTGGAGATCCTGCGGGTCAGCCACGAGGTCGAGCGCGACCAGGTGCAGGAGCTGATCACGCGCAAGGCCGCCCGCGACGAGAACCGGGTCCGGGCCGGCCTGGAGGCGATGCTCGCCGCCGCCCGCGACGGCGGCAACATGATAGAGCCGATGCTGGAGGCCGTACGGGCCGAGGCGACCCTCGGCGAGATTTGCGGCGTGCTGCGCGAGGAGTGGGGCGTCTACACCGAGCCGGCCGGCTTCTAGCCGAGCTCTCGGGGGGCCGGCGGCGGCGCTGCCAGCCCCCCGAGCAGCAGGGTGAGAAAGCCGCTCGACCAGTTCTCGTCCACGGGTTCGCCGGTCACCAGAGTCCGGTGCACCACCGCGCCGGCGATCACGTCGAAGATCAGATCCACTTGCCGGGCCGCCGCCGCGGCGCCCTCCGGGCCGGGGGCGTCCGGCGGTAGCTCGCCGCGCCGCTGCGCCCGCTCCCGGCCGAGCAGCACCAGCCGCTTCTGCCGGTCCACGATCGCCGACCGGATCCGGCCCCGCAGCGCCGCGTCGCCGGTGGCCTCGGCGACCACCGCCATCAGCGCCGTCCTGGCCTCCGGCCGCTCCAGCAGCCGGGCGAACTGCAGCACGACGCCCTCGATGTCCGCGCGCAGACTGCCCCGGTCGGGCAGCTCCAGCTCGTCGAAGAGGACCGCGACGGCGTCCACGACCAGCTCGTTCTTGCCGGCCCAGCGCCGGTAGAGGGTGGTCTTGGCGACCCCGGCGCGCGCCGCCACATCCCCCAGCGACAGCTTCGACCAGCCCAGCTCGACCAGCCCGGCCCGGGTCGCGGCGAGGATCGCCCGGTCGGCGTCCGCGTTGCGGGGCCGGCCGGGGCGGCGGGCGGGGAGAGCCATGCGCCGACCATACCGCCCGGTACGCCCCCTTGCGCCCTTGCGCCGCCGGGGGGTGATGGGGTTACGCTACGGTTCGTAGCGAAAGGGCGGCGGCCACGGCGTCCGGGTGGGGACCCGGCGCAGCCCCGAGCGTCATCGTCCGGCCTCCCCGGACCCCTGCCCGCCCCTGCGTACCGCGATCCGGCGGGCCGTACGGGCGGGCCGGGCCGGGGACCGGCACCGTGCTTTTCCGATCGGGCCCCGAAGAGGGGAGGATGTACCCATGCAGCCACGGAACATGTCCATGAGCGGAGTGGTCGACCTCGCCGCGGTGAAGGCCGCCGGGGAAGCCAAGCAGAAGGCGGAGCAGGCACGCGCCGAAGCGGCCCGGACCGGTCAGCCGGTCGCCGCGCCCTCTCCCACGGTGATCGATGTCGATGAGGCGGGGTTCGAGCGAGACGTCCTCCAGCGCTCGTCCGAGGTGCCGGTCGTCATCGACTTCTGGGCCGAGTGGTGCGAGCCGTGCAAGCAGCTCAGCCCGTTGCTGGAGCGGATGACGGCGGAGTACGCCGGCCGCTTCGTGCTCGCCAAGATCGATGTTGAAGCCAATCCGACCCTTTTCCAGCAGTTCGGCGTCCAGGGCATTCCCGCCGTGTTCGCGGTCGTGGCCGGTCAGGCCCTGCCGCTGTTCCAGGGATCGGCCCCGGAGGCGCAGATCCGCGAGGTGCTCGACCAGCTGATCCAGGTGTCCGAGGAGCGGTTCGGCATCGTGGGCGCGCCGGTGGAGCCGGGCGAGGAGCCCGTGGAGCCGGCTCCCGAGCCCGCAGGCCCGTACGACTCCGCCCTCGCGGCCGCGCACGAGGCGCTGGACGCCGGCGACCTGGGCGGCGCGGTGCAGGCGTACCGCAACGTCCTCTCGGACGACCCGGCCAACGCCGAGGCGAAGCTCGGGCTGGCCCAGGCCGAGCTGCTCCAGCGGGTCGAGGGCGCCGACTCCGAGGTCGTACGCAGGGCCGCCGCCGAAGATCCGGCCGACGTGGCCGCGCAGGCGGCCGCCGCCGACCTGGACCTGGTCGGCGGACATGTCGAGGACGCCTTCGGGCGGCTGATCGATGTGGTGAAGCGCACAGCGGGCGACGACCGCGACAGGGCGCGGGTCCGGCTGCTGGAGCTCTTCGAGGTCATCGGCGGCGACGACCCGCGGGTGACCGCGGCCCGGGGATCCCTGGCCCGCGCGCTGTTCTGAGCCACCGGGGCCGCCCCTCGCGGGCGGCCCCCAGGGTGTCCGTCCAGGTATCCGTGCGGTGCCCGCAGGGCGACCGTCCGTGACGACTCCTCTCCCCCAGCGGCCGCGCTTTGCCAAAACTTGGTATTCGCGGCCGCTGTTACTCCCAGTAAGAGAAAACCGGATTTTAGTCCGTTTCTGTACTGCTTGCTCCGCACCGCCTCAAGGCATCCCGACACGCTCCGTGTCGGAGCGAGATAGGTATGCGCTATTCCGGTTATTCCGTCGTTACTCGCAAGTAATGAACCCCTTGTGCCGAGGCCGGGAATGGACCACGATCGGCCACGCTCGGTCCATTCCTGCGGTCACGGCATCCAGTCGGCGACGCGGGTCCGATGGGTCCCCATCGAGCAGGTCGAAGTCGGGGTGACTTCGGCCTTGGACAGGGGGGTTCCTGCTCTCAGGGCAGGGCCTGTCCAGGAGGTTGCGCGAGAGCGTGGCCAGTGGTTGTCGCTCGGGGGTGATCGCCGCGGTTCGGACACGCTTTCGTCGTCTCTGGTTTCGGCGCTTCCCTTCCCGAGGACGTAGCACTTCTCCCATCCCAGGCCCGGGCCCACCCGGCCGGAGATGTACGTCCGAGAAGGAGGAAAGTCATGGAGTCCCAGGCTCGTGGCGGGACCAGATGGAAGCGGTTCGCCGTCGTCATGGTGCCGAGCATCGCGGCTTCGGCCGCGGTGGGCGTCGCCCTCGCACAGGGCGCGCTCGCGGCGTCGTTCAGCGTTTCCGGCCAGTCGTTCAAGGTCACGGCTGACAAGCTCGACGGCACCGGATTCATGCAGTACGGCGCCGTCGACACCGGGGTGGACCTGAAGGGGAACAAGGCGGCCCACCCCGTCGCGGTTTCCGCGTTCAAGCACGCGGAGATCGAGAACATGTGCCAGTCGGTGGTCACACCGGACATTCCGTTCGTCGGTTCGGTGTCACTGCNNCTGAAGGCCGACGCGACCTTCACCAACATCAACATTGGTGTGGCCGCCGGTTCCAGCTCCAAGGGACCCGGCATGAAGGGCGGCAAGGAGATGTCGAACCCTGCCGGCTTCGCGCAGGAGGCCGACAGGGCCGTCCTGACCGATGTACGGCAGACGGCGTGGGCGACCAGCGCCGGAACGTTCAAGCTCAGCGGTCTGAGCATGAAGCTGCACAAGGGCGTCAAGGAGTGCTACTAGGCACTCGCCCGGGGCGGGTGGGGAACTCACCACTCCCCGCCCGCCCACTTCACCAACTTTTAGCGCAATGCCCGTACCAGGGGAGCTGTTTTTCATGAGCGCCGAAGCATCGGGTCCGAGCGGCCAATTCCACTACTGGAAGCTGCGCTTCCGCGCCTGGCGCGGTAGCAGGCCGTTCTGGGCGGGTCTGCTGACGCTGCTGGGCGGGCTGCCGATCGCGTACTTCCCGTACGCGAACCTCACCATCGGCCAGATGACCATCCGCATGGCGACCACCGCGGGCGCGGGCTCGCTCGTCATCGGGGTGCTCCTGATGGTGCTGGGCCTGACCATGTGGTACCAGTCCATCGCCCGGGTCTTCGCCGGCGTCGCGGCCATCATGCTCGCGTTGGTCTCGCTGGTCGTCTCCAACATCGGGGGCTTCCTCATCGGCTTCCTGCTGGCTCTCATCGGCGGTGGTCTGTCCCTCGCCTGGGTGCCGGTCAAGAAGCGCGCCGAAGAGCCTGCCGGCCCCGGCTCCGAGCAGGAGCCGGCCGGTGACGACGGCGACGCCACGCCCGAACCGGCCATCGCCGGGGGCGCGGCGGATGACGAATCCAACAACGGGAGGCACCGTGCGGGCTGACGAGGCTCAGCTGGAGGGCGAGAGCCGCCGCCGCGCAGGAACGGGCCCGCGGCACGCGGCCCCGCGCAAGTCGATGCTCACCCGCCTGCACATGCCCGCGGGCAAGGCGATAACCCTGGCGGCCATGCCGACCGCCGTACTCATGGGCATGGGGCTCACCCCCCAGCTGGCTCAGGCCGACCCCAAGCCGGGGCCGTTCAAGCCCGGTCCGTGCGTGTCCCAGCCCGACGAGTCCGGTCGGCAGACCGCGGACGACGAGGCGGACACGGCGGACGGCAAGGGCGAGGAGAGTCCCGAGCCCAGCGCGTCGCCGGAGCCGTCCGAAAAGCTGCCGGAGCCGGAAGTGCCCGAGCTGCCGGACCTGCCGGGCAGTGAGGCGGACGACGGCAAGGCCGGCGCGGAGCGCGAGAAGGCCCCCGCACCCGAGGAATCCTCTCCCGCTCCGGAGCCCTCGGAGTCGCAGACCAGGAACCCGCTCGACCCCCTGGGGGTCGGCGACAAGATCAAGGACCTCCTCTCCGGGGGCGGTGACGACGCGGCGGAGGAGCCGGCCACGGAGCCGGACGCCACCGCGTCCGAAGACGCCGCGGACCGGCTCCGCGACGGTGCCGAGGACGCTGCCGGCAAGGCGACGGACGAGGCGACGGACGAGGCGA
>DOWQ01000126.1:7443-16236 GCA_003519485.1 Streptomyces sp.
AAGACGCCAAGGAGAAGGCCGAGGACGCGACCGAGAGTGCCGTTCCGGCTCCGTCGGCCTCCGAGGACGGCGGACTGCAGCCGTTCCCCTGTCCCGAGTACGACGCACAGGCCCTCGCCGACGCCGATCACGAGCCGACGCCGGCCCTGCTGCCCGACGAGCCCTGGGTGCTGGAGAGCAGCAAGCTCTCGCTGCACGGCCTGGACTACAAGGGCATCGTCAAGGTCAAGACCTGGAGCGGCAACGTCAAGGAAGTCCTCAAGTTCACCGCGAGTGGCGTCGACATCGAGAACCTGCACCAGCTGGTGCAGGGCCCGAACGGCACCATCAGCCATGTGAAGGCCGCCGAGGGCAGCACCTCGACGATCCGCAAGGGCACGGTGACGATGTACACGGAGGAGCTCAAGGGCAACCTCCTGGGCATCATCCCGATCACCTTCAGCCCCAAGAGCCCGCCGCCGCTGAACATCCCCGAGGTGTTCTTCACCAGCGTCAAGGTCACCCAGGCCGGCCAGTTCGGCGGCGAGCTCACGGTGCCGGGCATGAACCTGTACAACAGCGGAGGCTGAGCCCGGAAGCCCGGCCCGGGCTTCCGCCGGCCGGCTCCGGACACGGCTGTGGGCCGCCTCTCGGGGCGGCCCACAGCCGTGTCATCCGCCGGGTGGTGCACCCGGTCGTGCGGTACGGGTGCAGAACCCGTCGCGGCGCCGGTCTCGGCACCGCCGGCCCGGCTGCCGTCAGGCGTTGCCCGGGTCGCCGCCCAAGTGGTGCACCCGGACCATGTTGGTGGTGCCGGGCACGCCGGGGGGCGAGCCCGCCGTGATGATCATCATGTCGCCCGCGCTGTAGCGCTGGAGCTTCAGCAGCTCGGCGTCCACCAGGTCGACCATGGCGTCGGTGTTGTCGACGTGCGGCACGACGTACGTCTCCACGCCCCAGCTCAGCGCCAGCTGGCTGCGGGTGCCCGGGTCGGTGGTGAAGGCGAGGATCGGCTGGGCCGCGCGATAGCGGGACAGCCGGCGGGCGGTGTCGCCGGACTTGGTGAACGCGACCAGCGACTTGGCGCCCAGGAAGTCGGCGATCTCGGCGGCCGCGCGGGCCACCGAGCCGCCCTGGGTACGCGGCTTCTTGCCGGGCACGAGCGGCTGCAGCCCGCGGGACAGCAGCTCCTCCTCGGCCGCCTCGACGATGCGGGACATCGTCTTGACCGTCTCGATCGGGTACTTGCCGACCGAGGACTCGGCGGACAGCATCACGGCGTCCGCGCCGTCCAGGATCGCGTTGGCCACGTCGGACGCCTCGGCGCGGGTGGGGCGCGAGGAGCTGATCATCGACTCCATCATCTGGGTCGCGACGATCACCGGCTTCGCGTTGCGGCGGCACATCTCGATGAGCCGCTTCTGCACCAGCGGCACCTTCTCGAGCGGGTACTCGACGGCGAGGTCGCCGCGGGCGACCATGACGCCGTCGAAGGCCATCACGATCTCTTCCATGTTGGCGACGGCCTGCGGCTTCTCGACCTTGGCGATGACCGGCACCCGGCGGCCGACCTCGTCCATGATCCGGTGTACGTCGCGGATGTCGCCGGCGTCCCGGACGAAGGACAGCGCGACCATGTCGCAGCCCATCCGGAGGGCGAACTTCAGGTCGTCGATGTCCTTCTCGGACAGCGCGGGGACGTTCACGGCCACGCCGGGCAGGTTGATGCCCTTGTGGTCGGAGATCACGCCGCCCTCGATGACGATGGTCCGCACCTGCGGGCCGTCGACCTCGGTGACCTGGAGCGCGACCGCACCGTCGTTGATCAGGACGGACTCGCCCTTGGAGACGTCCGCGGGCAGGCCCTTGTAGGTGGTGCCGCAGATCGACTTGTCGCCGGGCACGTCCTCGGTGGTGATGANNCGGACACCTTGCGGACGCGGTGGTACCGCTCCTCGTGCTCGGGGTGGGACCCGTGGCTCATGTTGAAGCGGGCCACATTCATGCCGGCCTCGACCAGCGACTTGAGCTGCTCGTAGGAGTCGACGGCTGGACCCAGGGTGCAAACGATTTTGGAACGGCGCATAGGGGCGATCCTATCGGTTTGTTTCTCAGCGGAATTTAATCGGGTGGCGGAGCCGGCCCGCCGCCGTGCGGAGGCCCGCGGTCAGTGGGGCTCAGTGGGGCACGGGAGCCACCAGCTCGTAGGTGCGAGAAGCGATCTCCAGTTCCTCGTCGGTGGGCACCACGGCGACCGCGACCCGGCTGCCGGCCGCCGAGACCAGCCGGGCGGACGAGCCGCGTAGGGCGTTGCGCACCGCGTCGATCTCGATGCCCAGGGCACCCAGGCCGCGCAGCGCCGCCTCCCGTACGGCCGCGGAGTTCTCCCCCACGCCCGCGGTGAAGGCGATGGCGTCCACCCGGCCGAGTACCGCGGTGTACGCGCCCACATACTTCCGCAGCCGGTGGATGTACACCTCGAACGCCAGTTGGGCCGCCCGGTCTCCCTCCGACATCCGGCGGCCGATCTCCCGCATGTCGTTGTCCCCGCACAGGCCGAGCAGCCCGCTGCGCTTGTTCAGCAGCGTGTCGATCTCGTCCGTCGACATCCCGGCCTCCCGGGACAGGTGGATCAGCACCGCCGGGTCCACGTCGCCGGAGCGGGTGCCCATGACGAGGCCCTCCAGCGGGGTCAGGCCCATCGAGGTCTCCACGCAGACGCCGCCCGCCACGGCGGAGGCGCTGGCTCCGTTGCCCAGGTGCAGCACGATGGTGTTGACCTCGGCCGGCTCCTTGCCCAGCAGGGCGGCGGTGGCCCGGGAGACGTACGCGTGCGAGGTGCCGTGGAAGCCGTATCGGCGCAGCCCGTACGCGTCGGCGGTGGCGGTGTCGATCGCGTAGCGGGCCGCGTGCTCGGGGATGGTCGAGTGGAACGCCGTGTCGAAGACGGCCACCTGCGGCAGGTCCGGCCGGAGCCGGCGGGCCACCCTGATGCCCTCGGCGTTGGCCGGGTTGTGCAGCGGGGCCAGCGGGATCAGTTCCTCGATGCCCTCGATCACCGTCTCCGTGATCAGGGTCGGCTCGGTGAACCGGGTGCCGCCGTGCACCACCCGGTGGCCGATCGCCGCCAGCTCGGGGGAGTCCAGGCCCAGCCCCTGGGCGGCCAGCTCCGCGGCGGCCCGGTCCAGGGCCTCCGTGTGGTCCGCGACCGGCCCCTCGCCGATCCGCTCGACCAGCCCGGAGGCGAGCCGGGAGCCGTCGGCCATGTCCAGCAGCTGGTACTTGACCGAGGAGGAGCCGGAGTTGATGACCAGCACCCGGGCGGCCCCGGGAGGCGGCGTCGCGCCCGCCTCGCCCCGGCCGGCCGGAGCCTCCGCCGCCCCGGCCGCTGCCGCTGTCGTCGCGTTGCTCACGAATTCCGTTCCTTCTCCGCCGTGCCGGTGACGGGCTCGCCCTGGGCCTGGATGGCGGTGATCGCGACCGTGGTGACGATGTCCTGCACCAGCGCGCCGCGCGACAGGTCGTTCACCGGCTTCCGCAGGCCCTGGAGCACCGGTCCGACCGCCACCGCGCCCGCCGACCGCTGGACCGCCTTGTAGGTGTTGTTCCCGGTGTTCAGGTCCGGGAAGACCAGCACCGTCGCCCGGCCGGCGACCTCCGACGCCGGGAGCTTGGCGGCGGCGACCGTGGCGTCCACCGCCGCGTCGTACTGGATCGGGCCCTCGATGAGCAGGTCCGGCCGCCGCTCCCGCACCAGTTCCGTCGCCTTGCGGACCTTGTCGACGTCCGCCCCCGAGCCGGAGGTGCCGGTGGAGTACGACAGCATCGCGATCCGCGGTTCGACCCCGAACTGGGCGGCGGTCGCCGACGACTGGATGGCGATGTCGGCGAGCTGCTCGGCGTCCGGGTCCGGATTGACCGCGCAGTCGCCGTACACCAGAACCCGGTCGGCCAGGCACATGAAGAAGACGGAGCTGACGATCCGGGCGCCCGCCGCCGTACCGATGATCTCGAAGCCGGGGCGGATGGTCGCGGCCGTGGAGTGCGCGGCCCCCGAGACCATGCCGTCGGCGAGCCCCTCCTGGACCATCAGGGTGCCGAAGTAGGAGACCTCCGCGACGACGTCGTGCGCCAGCTCGTAGTCGACGCCCTTGTGGGCGCGGAGCTTCGCGTACAGCTCGGCGAAGCGTTCCCGCAGCGGGGAGGTCCGGGGATCGATGAGCTGGGCGCCCGCCAGGTCGATGGTCAGCTCGGAGGCGCGCCGGCGGATCGTCTCCTCGTCCCCGAGCAGCGTCAGCTCGCAGATGTCCCGGCGCAGCAGCACGTCCGCCGCGCGCAGCACCCGCTCGTCGGTCCCCTCGGGCAGGACGACGCGGCGGCGGTGCGCCCGGGCCCGCTCGATCAGCGCGTGCTCGAACATCATCGGGGTGACCCGGCCGGACCGGGCCAGCGAGATGCCGTTCGTCAGCTCCGCCGTGTCCACATGCCGGTCGAACAGGCCGAGGGCGGTCTCGGCCTTGCGCGGCGACGCGGCGTTCAGCTTGCCCTCCAGCGCGTACAGCTCCGCGGCCGTGGGGAAGCTCTTGCCCGGCACCGACACCACCGGGGTGCCGGGGGCCAGCCGGGAGGCGAGCGCCATGATGTCCGGCCCGGGCCGCTCCCCGAGGGTGAGCAGCACGCCGGCGATGGACGGTGCGCCGGCCGCGTGCGCGGCCAGCGAGCCGATGATCAGATCCGCCCGGTCCCCCGGGGTCACCACCAGGGCGCCCTCGGTCAGGGCGGGCAGGAAGGTCGGCAGCATGGCGCCGCCGAAGACGAAGTCGCGGGCGTCCCGGGAGAGCCCGGCCGCGTCGCCGAGCAGCACCTCGGCCTCGAGCGTGTGCACGATCTGCCGCACGGTCGGCGCGGACAGCGCGTCGTCCTCCGGCAGGACGTAGCAGCGCACCGGCAGCCGGGCGGCGAGGCCGGCCGCGATCTCCTGCCGGTCGGCCGGGGCGACCCGGTTGGCGACCATGGCGACGACGTCGCAGCCGAGGGAGTCGAGGGCGGCGTACGCGTTGTGCACCTCGGCGCGTACGGACTCGGCGGTCTGCTTGCGGCCGCCGACGACCCCGATCAGCGCCGCCCCGAACTCGTTCGCCAGCCGGGCGTTGAGGTTGAGCTCGGCGGGGAGGCCGGTGCCGGCGTAGTCGGTGCCCAGGACGAGTACGAACTCGTACTCCGCCGCCATGGCGTGGAAGCGGTCCACCAGCCGGGAGACCAGCTCGTCGGTGCCCCGCTCCGCCTGGAGGGCGGTGGCCTGCTCGTAGCCCAGGCCGTAGCCGGTGTCGGCCGCCTGTGTCAGCCGGTACCGGGCGCGCAGCAACTCGAAGAGCCGGTCGGGACCGTCGTCGTGCACCAGCGGCCGGAACACCCCGACCCGGTCCACATGACGGGTCAGGAGCTCCATCACCCCCAGATCGACGACCTGCCGGCCGTCGCCCCGGTCGATGCCGGTGACGTACACGCTGCGCGTCACGTGTGCTCTCCGTTCCTCGCCCGCAACCCTACCGAGCCGGCCCGTACGGTGCTCGTCCGGACGGCTGGGAGCGCGAGCGGTGCGAGGACCATGAAACAATCGGATCGGCTCACACGAACCTCCCCCATCTTCCGGCACGGGGAACCACAGGAGCAGGAGACACAGCACGATGCGCATCGGAGTTCTCACCGCAGGCGGCGACTGCCCCGGACTGAACGCCGTGATCCGATCCGTTGTGCACCGCGCCGTGGCAGGTCACGGGGACGAGGTCATCGGGTTCGAGGACGGTTTCAAGGGGCTGCTCGACCGCCGGTACCGCAAGCTCGACCTCGACGCGGTCAGCGGCATCCTCGCCCGCGGCGGCACCATCCTGGGCTCCGCCCGGCTGGAGCGCGACCGGCTCAGCGAGGCCACCGACAACGCCGAGGAGCTCTGCCGCGAGCTGAGCCTCGACGCGCTGATCCCGATCGGCGGCGAGGGCACGCTCACCGCGGCCCGGATGCTCTCGGACGCGGGCATGCCGGTCGTCGGCGTGCCGAAGACCATCGACAACGACATCTCCTCCACCGACCGGACCTTCGGCTTCGACACCGCCGTCGGCGTCGCCACCGAGGCGATCGACCGGCTCAAGACCACCGCCGAGTCCCACCAGCGGGTCATGGTCGTCGAGGTCATGGGCCGGCACGCGGGCTGGATCGCCCTGGAGTCCGGCATGGCGGGCGGCGCCCACGGCATCTGCCTGCCCGAGCGCGAGTTCGACGTCGGCGACATCTGCAAGATGGTCGAGGAGCGCTTCGCCCGCGGCAAGAAGTTCGCGGTGATCTGCGTCGCCGAGGGCGCGCACCCGGCCGAGGGCTCCATGCCGTACGAGAAGGGCGCCATCGACCAGTACGGCCACGAGCGCTTCGCGGGCATCGGCAACCGCCTCGCCGCCGAGCTGGAGCGCCGGCTCGGCAAGGAGGCGCGCCCGGTCATCCTCGGCCATGTGCAGCGCGGCGGCACCCCGACCGCGTACGACCGGGTGCTGGCCACCCGGTTCGGCTGGCACGCGGTCGAGGCCGCGCACCGCCGCCAGTTCGGCCGGATGACCGCGCTCCGCGGCACCGACATCGAACTGGTGCCGCTGGCCGATGCCGTGACCGAGCTGAAGCGGGTTCCGGTGGAGCGGATGGCGGAGGCCGAGTCCGTCTTCTGACCGGTGTGCCCGGGGCTTCCCCCGTGGGTCCTTCTGCGGCCGCCTCCGGGGCTCCCGGGTCCGCCTCCGGCCGGGAGTGAACGCTGCCGCCGCCTCCTCCGTACTACGGGCAACACCGTCCCCCGGAGGAGGCACTGTGCGTCCCAACCGACGTGCCACGCGACCCAGAGTGTCGATGCGCACGGCGGCCGTCGCCACCGCGATCGTCGCCGTGCTGGCTCTCATCCCAGTACTGATCAATCTGCAGACCGGCAGCAGCCAGGCCAATGAGGACTCGGCGGCCTCGGCCGCCGGAGCACCGCGGTACGGCGGCGCGGCCGGTTCCGACGCGGCCGGCGCGGCCGCGGGGGAGGGCGCGGCGGACTCTCCGGAGGTGACGGAGACCGACAAGAAGTTCCTGGTGGCCGTGCGGCAGGCCGGGCTGTGGGAGATACCGGCCGGGCGGCTCGCGCAGAAGCAGGCCGGCAGCGAGGCGGTGAAGCGGGCCGGGCACCACCTGATCGACGGGCACTCCAAGCTCGACCAGCTGGTCCGCGAGGACGCGGAGCTCCTCGGCGTCGCGATCCCCGACGAGGCCACGGCCGAGCAGCAGGACTGGGTCCGGCAGCTGGAGGCGGCCGAGGGAGCCGAGTTCGACAAGCTCTTCGCCAATTTGCTCCGCGCCTCGCACGGCAAGATCTTCACCACCATCGCCCAGGTGCGCGGCAGCACGCAGAACGACCTCATCCGCCGGCACGCGCGCCAGGCCAACCAGACCGTCATGGACCACCTCGAGGTCCTGGAGGACACCGGTCTGGTCGACGCCGAGACCTTCGAGGAGGTCGAGGCCGCGGTGACCAAGTGAGCGGAAGCGGGCCGGCTCGTGGTGAGGCGTTGCCCCAGACGTGAGGCCGGGCGGGGGCGGCTGTCCCCTGCGGGTGGGCGGTGCGGGCCCGGGCGGCGCGGTCAGCCCTTGACCGCGCCGCCGAGGGCGAAGCCGCCGCCCAGCCTGCGGGAGATCAGCACGTACAGCAGCACGACCGGCGTGGAGTAGAGGATCGAGAAGGCGGCGAGCTGGCCGTAGACCACCGATCCGTAGTTGCCGAAGAAGGTGAAGATGCTCACCGAGGCCGGCAGCTGCTCGGGGGAGAGCAGCAGCATGAACGGGACGAAGAAGTTCCCCCACATCATGATGAAGCTGTACACGGTCACGACCGCGACCCCCGGGCCCATCAGCGGCAGCACCACCCGCAACAGCGTCTGCAGGGACGAGGCGCCGTCCGTCCGGGCGGCCTCCTCCAGGACGACGGGCACACCGTCCATGAAGTTCTTCATCAGCCAGATCGCGAACGGCAGCTGCGAGGTGGCCAGGAACAGGGCCGTCCCGTGCATCGTGTCGATCAGCTCGATCTGTACGAACAGGCCGTACACCGGGACCATGATCGCGGTGATCGGCAGACAGGTCGTGAAGAGCACCGTGAGCAGATACGGCCGGACGGCGCGGGACCGCAGCCGGGACAGCGGGTACGCCGCGAGCGCCGCGCAGGCGACCGTGAGCGCCGTCGCCCCGCCGCACAGCAGCAGGCTGTTGAGCATCGGCCGGTAGGTGATGTCCGGGGTCATGACGGCGGAGAAGTTGGCCAGCGTCGCCGAGCGCGGCAGGGCGACCCGCAGGCCTGCCTCGGTGTCCAGCGACGCGAGCACCAGCCAGGCGAGCGGCAGCACGAAGGCCGCCGCGACGGCCAGCAGCGCGGCGAAACCCATCGAAGTTCCGAGCAATCGCGCCGCCACGGTGCGCCTGCTGGTCAACCCCACACGCTCCGGCAAGGTGCTGGATGTGCGCAACGAGCTGGACGTGCCGGTCGAAGCCACGCTGCGTCTGAGCCGGCTGGTCAATGTGGCCGGGCTGCGCGACGGTGTGATCCGCAAGACGGTGCCGCCGCGCAGCCAGTTGCGCGTGGCGACGCTGGTCAAGCGCCAGGTCGGCTATCCGCTGATGTACCGCCACAGTTTCAGCTACGGAATGATCTATGCGCCCGATCCGGCGCGGCGCATGGCCGGCGGCCACGTCGGCGGGCACGCCTATGCCCTGCCCTGGAAAGGCGGGCCGTTCCGCATCTCC
>DOWQ01000126.1:16327-18537 GCA_003519485.1 Streptomyces sp.
GGCACCCACAGCGCCTACCTGCACCTGCGCCGTGGCTCGTTGCAGGTGCGCCCCGGTCAGCAGGTCAAGGTCGGCACTCGCCTGGGCGACTCCGGCAACACCGGGCGCAGCACCGGGCCGCACCTGCACTTCGTGGTGCAGAAAAAAATCGGGGACGAACTGGCGTCCATCCCCTTCCGTTTCGCCCAGCCGGTCGATTCGCTGCCGAACTTCGCGATGAGCGAGCCGTAACGCTCACAGCATGCGTTGCAGCACACCGTCACGCCGAATGAGGTGATGCAGCAGCGCGATGCCGGCGTGGCCGACCACCAGCAGCACGGTCAGCCAGGCGAGCGGCGAATGGATGCTGCCCAGCGACGCCGCCCAGGCGATTTCCGGCCCTTTCGCTGCCAGCTGCACGCCGAACACCTCCAGCCCGTAGCCATTGCCGAGCATGAACAGGATGCCGCTGACCGGCAGCAACAGCATGCAGGCGTACAGCGCCAGATGGCCGCCCTTGACCAGCACGGCCGTGGCTGGGTCCGGCAACGGACGTCGCCCGCGCTGAGCCGACGCCCAGACCACACGCAGCACCACCAGCACCAGCAACAAGGCGCCGATGGAGATGTGCCAGGGCACCAGTGTCTGACCGATCCAGTGCTCGCCTTCGTCGATGCGGTCGCCGAGCTTGAGGAACTGCCAGACGATCAGTCCGGCCATCAGCCAATGGAAGCCACGGCTGATCCTGCCGTAGCGTTCGCGCGTGTCATGCAGCCTGTTTCGCTCCTCGGCCGGTGCCGCGCCGGCGCCGGCGCCGGCATGCCAGGCGAACACCAGGGCCTCGCCGGACGCCATGCGCAGAAGATGCTCGGCGACCACCTGTTGCAGTTGCCGCAGCTGTGCGGGGTTAGCGGCGTGCAGGCGGACCTCCAGGCCAGCCTCGGCGGCGCGCAAGCGACACTCGCCGATGCCGAGGGTGATCTCGCCGCCCTGCTCGTCGTGGCGCACCGGGAATTTGTGCGCCCAGTGCTTGCACAGCCGGTTGATCAGCCGCGACGGATTGGCGGTCGCCACCGTGGCGGCGCTGCTGCACGGGTAGTGCAGCTCAGGCGATGCTTTCAACGATGCCTCCTTCGACACGCAGTGCCGCGCCGGTCGTCGCGCTCGCCTGCGGCGAGGCTGCATAGACGCACAGGTTGGCCACTTCCTCGGGCGTGGCAAAGCGCTTGAGCAGCGTCGAGGGGCGGTTTTCCTTGAGGAACAGCGCTTCCATCTCGCTCACCGACACGCCGCGCTCCTCGGCCATCGCCGCCATCATCGCCAGCGCGCCATGGGTGCGCGTCGGCCCCGGCAGGATGCTGTTGACGGTCACGCCGCTGCCGGCCAGTACCTTGGCCAGCCCGCGCGAGACGCCCTGCAGCGCGGCCTTGCTGACGCCGTAGTGGACCATTTCCGCCGGGATGTTCAGCGCCGATTCGCTGGAGATGAACTGGATGCGCCCCCAACCGCGCGCCTGCATGCCGCGGGCGTAATGCCGCGACAGGCGCACGCCGCTGAGCACGTTCACCTCGAATATCTGCTGCCACTCCTCGTCTCCGATCTCGAAGAACGGCCGGGCGCCGTAGATGCCGAGGTTGTTGACCAGAATGTCCGCCTCCGGCTGGGCGGCGATCAGCGTCTGGCAGCCCGCCGCGGTGCCGGCATCGGCAACCACGCCGACGGCATCGGCGCGACCGCTGCTTTCACGCAGCTGTGCCAGCGCGGCATCCAGGCGCCCCTGCTCGCGGCCCACCAGCACCACGCTGGCGCCCGCCTTGGCCAGGCCGATGGCGATGGCCAGGCCGATGCCGTCGGTTGAACCGGTGACGATGGCCTTCTTGCCCGATAGATCGATATGCATTGCCTGCTCCTCAGTCGTCGTAACCAAAACCGTATGCGGATAGCTCGGTCTCCATGACCCGGTCGCCGAACAACTTGCGCCCGCTCGACTGCCCCGCCGCTCCGGCGGCGACCAGCAGCGGCAGCAGATGCTCCTCGGCGCGCGCCGGATGGCAGAGCCGCGCCGATGGCGCCTGCTCCCAGTGCTGCAACGCGAGATCGCGCTGTGCCGGTGCGGCTTCGACCGCAGCGCTCAGCCAGTGATCGAACTCGGCGGAAATCGGCGTGAAGCGCGCATCACCGTAACCACGCATGTTGTGAAAACTCATGCCACTGCCGACGATCAGCACCCC
>DOWQ01000479.1:0-1679 GCA_003519485.1 Streptomyces sp.
CGCCCCACCGGACCCGCTGCCCGGGGGCGCGCCGGGTGACATCATCCGCGCCCGCCCGGCGAAGGCCGGCCCGCCGGCCGCCCGGGCGCTGGCCGACGCGTGGCAGATCATGTACCTCTCCACGGACGCGCTCGGCGAGCCCGTCGCGGTGACGGGCACGGTCCTGGTCCCCAAGGCCGCCGACCCGGCGAAGGCGCCGGTCGTCGGCTTCGGACCGGGGACCCACGGCCCGGCGTTCCGCTGCGCCCCGTCCAGGATGATCAACGCCGGCGGGTTCTACGAGCAGTCCGCGCTGAACGACATGCTGCGGAGCGGCTACGCGGTCGCGGTCACCGACTACGAGGGCTACCACCCGGAGCCGGAGACGTCCTATGTGGTCGGCGCGGCCATGGGGCCCGCCGTCATCGACGGGGTGCGGGCCGCGCAGCGGCTGCCGGAGGCCCGGCTCTCGGCGGACGCCCCAGTGGTGTTCCGCGGCTACTCGCAGGGCGGCGGCGCGGCGATGTGGGCCGGCCAGCGGCAGCCGGAGTACGCGCCCGAGCTGAAGGTCGTCGGCGTGGTCGGCGGCGGGGTACCGGCCGATCTCACCCAGGTGGCACTGTCGCTGGAGGGCAAGGCCGGATTCGGCCTCCTCGCGTATGCGCTGATCGGGCTCGACAACGCCTATCCCGAACTGGCCCTGGACTCCTACGTCAATGAAAAGGGCCGCACCGAGTTCGCCGGCATGGAGAACGACGCGTGCACCATGGAACTCCTGCTCGGTTACCAGGGCGGGAAACTCCAGGACTACACGACGAGAAGTCCGTTGCTGGAACCGGCCTGGCTGCGACGAGTGGCCGAGAACAAGCTGGGCGGGCGGCCCATCGGCGTACCGGTGCTGCAATACCACGCCACCCAGGACCAACTGGTCGCATTTCCGCAGGCACGGAATCTGCGGGAACAGTACTGCTCCCAAGGCGTACAGGTCACCTGGAAGACCTGGGAGACCGATCACATCACCCTGGTGCACCGCGGCAACGCGGAAGCGCTGGAATTCATGGCGGACCGGCTGGCCGGGGAGCCGGCCGGCTCCAATTGCTGACCCGACCCCGGGGACGGAGTAATACATCATGGGTGCCTACGAGACCGTCCTGGTGGGAACCGACGGTTCGAAGTCCTCGCTCGCGGCGGTGGACCGGGCCGCCGCGGTCGCGGCGACCAACGAGGCCAGACTGGTCATCGTCTGCGCATACCGGCCGGCCAGGCGCCAGGAGGTGCTGGCGGCGCACGACGCGCTGCGCGACGACGCCTACCAGGTGGTCGGTTCGACACCGGCCGAGGAGGTCCTGCGGATCGCCCGCGAGCGTGCCGCGGCGGCGGGTGCGATCGCCGGCGAGACCGTCGCCGTGCTGGGGGAGCCGGTGCCGGCCCTGACCGAGACGGCCAGGAGGGTGGCGGCACAGCTCCTGGTGGTCGGGAACCGGGGGCTGAACACGCTCACCGGCCGGATCCTGGGTTCGGTGCCGGCCGAGGTGGCCCGCAGGTCCGGCGTCGACGTGCTCATCGTGTGCACGACCTGACCGGCGCGGCCGCGTGAACGGCGACGAGGGCCTCGACCGCCCCCCGCTCGACGGCGAGGGCCCGGACGATCTCCCGTTCGGCGACGAGACCCTCGAGGAGGTCCTGCTCGGCGGCGAACG
>DOWQ01000479.1:1732-1964 GCA_003519485.1 Streptomyces sp.
GCGGTCACGCGCGCGCTCGGCCACCACCTCTCCCGGCTGGCCGAGTGGCAGGTCCATGTGGTGTGGGACGCGTTCCTGCAGCACTCCGGGACGCCCGTGGACGAGCGCGCGGCGGCCCGGGTCGCCGCGGCCGTACTGCCTGCCGTCGAGGCGCTGCAGAACTATGTGTGGCGCCGTCACCTCGCGGCGTACGCCGGCCGCCGGCTCGCCGCGGCGCCCGGCCCCGAGGCCC
>DOWQ01000479.1:1977-6165 GCA_003519485.1 Streptomyces sp.
GACGAGGTGCTCTTCGTCGTCGACACCCCGGCCGACGCCGCCGAGATCGCCCTCGCTCTCGGCGAGCGCGCCGAGGCGGACGACGGCATCCCGGAGCTGCGCACCGGACTGGCCCACGGACGGGTCCTCAGCCGGATGGGCGACGTGTACGGCGAGGTGGTCAACATCGCCGCCCGGCTCACCGCGGTCGCCCGGCCCGGGACGATCCTGGTCGACGAGCACCTCGCCGCCCGTATCCGTGACGAGACCGCGGGGTACGCGCTGCGCTCCCTGCGGCCCGTCTCCGTACGCGGCTACAGCAGGCTGAGGCCGTTCGTCCTGCACCGGGCACGGCCCGGGGTACGCTGGCCCCGCTGAGTTCAGCGGGATCTAGTGCTGTGACCACATAGGTTCGCCGGGTCGCCGGTCAGGCTGCGGTTGCGAGCGGTCGGCCGCCCCAACGGATGCCTTTCTCGCTGCGGATCCGGGCCCGTTCGCGGCGTTGGGCGGCCAGCACGTCCGGATGACGGGCGTTGGCGTTGCGCCAGCGCAGGTAGGCATGCAGCTGGCGAGTCTGGACGGGGTGGTTGGGGTGATCGGAGTTGGCGAGGGTGAACTGCCGCAGCGGCCCGAAATGCGCCTCGATCGGGTTCGCCCACGACGCGTTTGTCGGGGTGAAGCACAGTTCAACCTTGTTCTTCCGGGCCCAGGACCGGATTTTGGCGCCCTTGTGCGCGGACAGGTTGTCCAGGATCACGTAGATCGGGGCGCCGTCCGGGCGGGCGGCTCGGATCGACTTCAACGCGGCCAGGCTGCCCGCTCCCTTGCGACGGCGGTTGACACCCCACAACGTGTCGTCGCCGACCGAGTAACAGCCGTGGAAGTAGGTGACGCCGTGGGTGCGGTGATAGGTCGCCGGGAGCCGGTCCGCTCTTCCCTGTTCGGCCCAGCAGGCGCCGCCGGTCGGCCGTATGCCCAGCGGCCCGAACTCATCGAACGCGAACGTCCGGTCGGGCCGGTTCTCCAGGGCGTACTCGATCCGGTCGAGCTTGGCATCGCGGTCCGGATCGGTGGATTCTTTCCAGGCCTTGGTGTGCTGGAAGGTGACACCATGCCGGGAGAGCAGACAGCGCAGAGCCTCGCGTCCGATACGGATCGGCCGGCCGGGGATATGGCGCAGGTGGTCGGCGAGCTTGCGGATAGACCAGTGGGTGAAGGGTCGGCCGAGTTTGGTCGGTCGGGTGGTGGCCGTCGCGATGACGAAGTCTTCGTCGTCAGCGTTGAGCAGGCGGGGACGGCCTCCCGCCCAGCGAGGGTCCAGGCAGGCCAGGCCGATCTCGTTGAACCGGCGGATGAGGTCGCGGACGGTGTCCTCGTCGGCCTGCACCAGCCGGGCGATGACCGGGACGGTGTTCCCGCCGGCCGAGGCCAGCAGCATCAACGCGCGCCGGTAGTGCACCGTGCTGGTGCTGCCCCGGCGCACGATCCGCTGCAGCCGTTGCCCTTCGGAATCGGTGAGTCTGCGAACCCGGACCGGCTCTGCCATCACGTCCCCTGACGCCGCATCGGATGTGTCCTTGTCATCCAACCGGTCAGGGGCACTGTCGGTGGCCCTTGCCTACTCGCCGGTCTCGCCGTCGATGAGCTCGCGTGCAACATCGAGCTGGCCGACGTGCCGGGCGTATTCCTGGAGCAGGTGGAACAAGATCCTTCCGAGTGAGGGCGCTTGCTGGGGTGTGGTGAAACGGCCGCCCGCCCGGGCCTGCTCGCGGAGGTCGGCGCGAGCCGCCAGTGACCGTGACCGTCGCACCTCCTCGAAGTACGCGGCCATGACGCTGGTGGTGGACTCCCCGGCAGCCACGCTCCACTCCGCTTCGTCACCACCCGGTGGGTAGGCCAGCACGTCTTCGGCAGCGAACCCCCAGCGCATCCACCGACGTTCGACCCATCCCAGATGCTTCACCAGGCCCAGCGGCGACCAGTTCAGCGGAGCGACCGGGGCGCGAAGCTGCACATCGGACAGTCCGGCAATCTTCCGGAGGAGGGCGTCGCGGTACCAGTCCAGGTAACCCAGAACAAGATCACGAGGATCAGAGACGCCCACATCGGGACCGTCCAGCACGGCGGGAACTCGCTCGGACGGCGTCGATGCTCCGTGGCCTTCCATCATGCCGCTGACGATAGCCGCCCCGGACGAGCGCAACCCGGTGAACCTATGCGGTCACAGCACTAGCGAGGAACCCCGGGGCTTCAGCCCCGGGAGGAATCGCTTCTCTGGGCTGCTCTGACGTGCAGGTTACGACGGACGTTTTTGCTGCTCGAGGTACTCCTTGATGACGGACAACGGCGCTCCGCCGCTGCTCGCCGCAAAGTATGAGGGTGACCAGAAGTGTGCGCCCCACAGGTACTTGCGGATGTGGTCGGGGTACTCCTGGCGGAGCCTGCGGGCAGAGACGCCCTTGAGGGAGCCCACCAGCTTGGAGATGGCGACCTTCGGTGGGTAGTGCACGAGAAGGTGGACGTGGTCACGCTCGCCATTGAACTCGACCAGCTCGGTTTCGAAATCCGCGCAGACGGACCGCATGATTTCCTCGCAGCGCCGAAGGATCTCGTCGGTGAACGGTCCGCGCCGGTACTTCGGTGTGAAGACCAAATGGGCGTGGAGGGTATAGACAACCGTACGGCCCCTGCGAATGTTGGGGTTTGCTTCCCAGCGTGGTGACATAGATCAACTGTAGTACGACGTTCCGCATGAAGATCGTCGTGCAGGTGAAGCTGATGCCGGATGCCGTACAGGCACCGGTCATCGGCGCGACCCTGCGCACCGTCAACGACCGGGCGAACTGGGTGTCCGGTGTGGCGTTCGAGCACGGTGTGCCGCGTGAGTACGAACTGCGGAAGCACACCTACGCCGAGCTGAAAGCCTCCGGTCTTGGGGCACAGGCCGCGCAGCATACGATCAAGAAAGTGCGCGACGCTTACACCACCCTGCGGGCCAACGTCCGCGCCGGAAACCTGGGCAGGCCCGGTTCGAAGCGCCGGATCAAGGCGGAGTCCAAGCCGATCGTCTTCCGTCCCGAGGCCGCGCCCCCGTTTGACGACCGGTGTCTGTCCTGGCAGTACGACGCGCAGACCGTCAGCATCTGGACCACCGCCGGGCGGCTCAAAAACGTCCGCTTCACCTGCTCCGCCGACGCACTCAAGACGCTCCGCGAGTACCGCAAGGGCGAGTCGGATCTGATCGAACGCGACGGCGTGTTCTACCTGATCGCGGTATGCGAGGTCCCCGAGGCCCCGGTCAACGAGAACGCGTCCGGGTTTATCCGCGTGGACCTCGGCATCGTCAACATCGCCACCACGTCCACCGGCTACCGGGCCGCCGGGCGCGGCCTGAACCGCCACCGCAAACGGCAGATCGAACTGCGCCGCAAGCTCCAGGCCAAGGGCACCCAGTCCGCCAAACGCCGGTTGAAGCACCGCTCCCGTAAAGAGGCGCGGCACGCCGCGAACATCAACCACATCATCTCGAAGAAGATCGTCACCACCGCTGAGCGCACCGGTCGCGGTATCGCCCTGGAAGACCTCACGGGCATCCGCGAGCGGGTACGGCTCCGCAAGGCCCAGCGGGCACGACTGCATTCGTGGAGCTTCCACCAGCTCGGCTCCTTCCTTGAGTACAAGGCGCGCCGGGCCGGGGTGCCTCTGGTGTACGTCGATCCGGCGTACACCAGCCGGCAATGCTCCGAGTGCGGACACATCGACCGGAAGAACCGAGTCGATCAAGCAACGTTCGCGTGCCGTGCCTGCGGCGTCACCATGCACGCGGACGACAACGCGTCCCACAACATCGACCGCAAGGGCGAAGCCGTGTGGACAGCGGGGCGTGAGTCACGCGTCCCAGCCACCCCATAGGTGGTCTGGACAGAGGGGACAACCCAGCAGCCAGTTGGGCTCCACCTCCAAGCCCGGTCCTTTAGGACCGGGTCAAGTTGACGGGTCCGGATGGGAGCGCGGGCCNNCGCAGGGCCCGCAGGGCGACCTCGGTCGCGAACCGGTGGTCGAAGTCGTGCAGCCGGTCGCCGAAGGCGCGTTCGAGCAGCCGCAGCCGGTACCGGACGGTCTGCGGGTGGAGGTTGAGGATCTCGGCCATCCGGACGGCGTTGCCGCGGCTGGCGAACCAGGCGCGCAGGGTCTCGATGAGCCGCTCGC
>DOWQ01000479.1:6226-6395 GCA_003519485.1 Streptomyces sp.
CAGCCACAGGGTGACGAGGTGGTCCTCGTGGAAGACGACCGGGACGTCCTCGACGATCCCGGACTCGACCAGGGACAGGGTGCGCCGGGCCCAGCGGAGCGACTCCGTGGCCTCGCCCCGGCGCAGCGTGGGGCCCACCGCCGCCCGGAGGCCGCGGGCCGCGGCCCGC
>DOWQ01000291.1:0-1804 GCA_003519485.1 Streptomyces sp.
AGCACACGGACATCTCGCACCTCTGCCTCCGCCGATGCCTCGACGGCACGCCCGGCCGGGGGGATCACCGCCAAGGCGTCGGCCAGAGCCGCCCCCAGCAGCATGCCGGGACGGTCGTGCCCGACGGGTTCGGCCGCCGGCCCGGCCAGCCGGACCGGCACCAGCCGGGTGTCGCGAGGGTGGGGCGTCACTCCCGCAAGCCGTACGGTGCGCGGCGGCGCGGGTGTTCGCCCCGACAGCCGCTCCAGCAGCGGCCCCAGAAGGGTGAGGGCCGCGGCCACGGCTGCGTACGGGTTGCCGGGGAGGCCGACGAGACAGCGGCCGTCGGGCAGCGAGGCGAGCAGCTGCGGGTGACCGGGACGGCAGAGCACCCCGGCGACCAGCACCTCGGCGCCCAGCTCCGCGAGCACCGCCCGCAGATGGTCGGCTGCCCCCACCGAGGTCGCCCCGCAGACGAGCAGGACATCCGCGGCCGGGTGCCGCAGCGCCTCCGCGAGGGTTCGGCGGTCATCGGCCAACACCTCGGCGCCGAGGAGACGGCCGCCGAGGCCGTGCACGAGTCCGGGCAGCATCGGCCCGATGGCGTCCCGGACTAGTCCCGGCGTGGGCAGGCCGGAGCCGGTGAGCTCCGTGCCGGTCAGCAGGGCGGAGACGGTGGGCGGGCGCCGTACGAGCAGCGTGTCGTGGCCGGTGCTCGCGGCCAGGCCGATCATGGCGGGGGTGACAGGGGCACCGGCGGGCAGCAACTGCCGGCCGGCCGGGCAGTCCTCGCCGCGGGCCCGGATGTGCCGGCCGGCGGCGACGCTGCCGTACACCGTGCCGCCGTGCACGGTCGCCGTCTCGTAGGTCAGGACGGCACCGGCGGTGGGCGGTACGGGAGCGCCGGTGGCGATTTCGTACGCCTCGCCGGCGCGCAGCGGGGGCGGCGGCCCATTGGCCCCGGCGAGGATTTGGCCGCGCACGGTCCAGGGTCCCGGACCGGCGACGGCGTAGCCGTCCATGGCGGACACATCCTGCGCCGGAAGCGGAGAGAGTGCGCGCAGATCGGCGGCGAGCGTGGCGCCGGCGGTGCGGGCGAGGGGCAGCTCCACGGGCTCGGACGGGAGCCCGGCCGCACGCGCGATCCGGCGCGCTTCCGGCCAGCTGACGGCAGGGGCGTGGGCGTGGGCGGGCGGGAAGGATGGTGTGCGGTGGCCGGCGGATTCCCGCGTCGGGGCGCTGGGCATCGGGTCCTCCTGTGGCTGCCGGATGAGCGGTGGGCGGCGTGCCCCCGCAGCGAGCTGTACGGAGCCGGGAACAGGCGGCGTTGAGCATCCCGGCCACCCGGCCGTCGCCCCCGGGCGGCGAGGACCGGGTGGGTCCGGGGGCGTTCAGCCGGGGATCGCCTCCTTCGCGAACCGGGCGGTTTCGGAGGGGGTCTTGCCGACCTTGACGCCCGCGGCCTCGAGGGCTTCCTTCTTGGCCTGGGCGGTGCCGGAGGAGCCGGAGACGATCGCGCCGGCGTGGCCCATGGTCTTGCCCTCGGGCGCGGTGAAGCCGGCCACGTAGCCGATGACCGGCTTGGTGACGCTGGCCTTGATGTAGTCCGCGGCCCGCTCCTCGGCGTCGCCACCGATCTCGCCGATCATGACGATGAGGTCGGTGTCGGGGTCGGCCTCGAACGCGGCGAGCGCGTCGATGTGCGTGGTGCCGATGACGGGGTCGCCGCCGATGCCGACGGCGGAGGAGAAGCCGATGTCACGCAGCTCGTACATCATCTGATAGGTCAGCGTGCCGGACTTCGACACCAGGCCGATGCGGCCGG
>DOWQ01000291.1:1895-2025 GCA_003519485.1 Streptomyces sp.
CGTCGATCGCCTCGACGACGGCGCTCTTGGCGAACTTCGGCGGCACGAAGATGACGGTGACGTCGGCGCCGGTGGCCTCCATGGCCTCCTTGACGGAGCCGAACACCGGTACGTCGGTGCCGTCGAAGTC
>DOWQ01000291.1:2145-2583 GCA_003519485.1 Streptomyces sp.
GCGTCGGTGAGGATCTTGCGACCCAGCTCCGCGTTGTTGCCGTCGAGGCGCACGACCAGCGGCTTGGTGACGTCCTCGCCCTTGGTCTTCAGCAGCTCCAGCGCCTGCACAATGCCGTTGGCGACCGCGTCACAGGCGGTGATGCCGCCGAAGACGTTGACGAACACGGACTTGACGTCCGGGTCGCCCAGGATGATCTCCAGGCCGTTCGCCATCACCTCGGCGGACGCGCCGCCGCCGATGTCGAGGAAGTTGGCGGGCTTCACATTGCTGTGCGCCTCACCGGCGTACGCGACGACGTCCAGGGTGCTCATGACGAGCCCCGCGCCGTTGCCGATGATGCCGACCGAGCCCTCGAGCTTGACGTAGTTGAGGCCCTTGGCCTTGGCGGCGGCCTCCAGCGGGTCGGCCGCGGCCTTGTCCTCCAGCGCCTCGTGG
>DOWQ01000357.1 GCA_003519485.1 Streptomyces sp.
GGACCCCGCGGCCACGGCCCGGCCAACGGCGCCCCGGGCCGTGGCAGCCGTCCGCAGCCCCCGGCCCGCCCCCGCGAGTTCGAGGCGCAGATCGAGGAGCGCAACCGCGCCCGGCACAGCACGCCGCAGGTGCAGACGCCCAAGACCTTCGGTGAGCAGGAGGGCGAGCGGCTGCAGAAGGTGCTCGCCAGGGCCGGCATGGGCTCCCGCCGGGCCTGTGAGGAGCTGATCGACCAGCGGCGCGTCGAGGTCAACGGCAAGATCGTCGTCGAGCAGGGACTGCGGGTCGACCCGCAGCACGACGAGGTGAAGGTCGACGGACTGACCGTCGCCACCCAGTCGTATCTCTTCTTCGCGCTGAACAAGCCGGCCGGCGTCGTCTCCACCATGGAGGACCCGGACGGCCGCCAGTGCCTCGGCGACTACGTCACCAACCGCGAGACCCGGCTCTTCCACGTCGGTCGGCTCGACACGGAGACCGAGGGCCTGATCCTGCTCACCAACCACGGCGAGCTGGCCCACCGGCTGACCCACCCGCGGTACGGCGTGAAGAAGACGTACCTGGCCGCGATCCAGGGCCCGATCCCGCGCGACCTCGGCAAGCAGCTGAAGAACGGCATCCAGTTGGAGGACGGCTACGCCCGCGCCGACCACTTCCGGGTGGTCGAGAACACCGGCAAGAACTACCTCGTGGAAGTCTCCCTGCATGAAGGCCGGAAGCACATCGTCCGCCGGATGCTCGCCGAGGCCGGCTTCCCGGTGGACCGGCTCGTCCGTACGCACTTCGGACCGATCCCGCTCGGCGACCAGAAGTCGGGCTGGCTGCGGCGGTTGACGAACACCGAGGTCGGCATGCTGATGCGCGAGGTCGAACTGTAGAACCGGAATCTCTCAGCGGTGGACAGCACGCCCCGCCCTCTCTATCGTCACGTGCGCAAACAGTGTCGATAGAAGGGGGCGGATGCGCGTGACCAGGGTCACACCGGAATCCGGCGGGAGCACGGCGCGATTGCGCGAAGCCGGCCTGCCGGCCATCGATCTGGGGGCGGCGCTCGCCGAACCGGGTCATCCAACGGTGTTCGCCACCGTCTCCGGGGCGCATCTGTACGGGTTCCCGTCCGGCGACTCCGGCATCGAGCTGCGCGGCGCCCATCTGCTGCCCGTACGCGACCTCATCGGTCTGCGGGACGGCCAGGAGACCCAGAGTCTGGTGACGGACCGGGACGGCGCCGCGGTCGACCTCGCCACCCACGACCTGCGCAAGTTCGCCCGCATGATGCTGCGCCGCAACGGCCATGTGCTGGAGCAGCTGCTGTCGCCGCTCGTTGTGCACACCACTCCGGCGCACGCCGAGCTGGTGGAGCTCGCGCCCGGCGTGCTCACGGTCCACCACGCCCGCCACTACCGCGACTTCGCGGACACCCAATGGCGGCTGTACGAGAGCACGGGCGAACTCAAGCCGCTACTCCACGCCTTCCGCTCGCTGCTCACCGGCATCCACCTGATGCGCAGCGGCCAGGTCGAGTCCGGCCTGCCGGTGCTCGGCCAGGAGGTCGCCGAGGCGCCCACGCAACTCGGTGAGCTGATCGAGGCCAAGGCGGCCGCCGAGCACGGCCCGGCGGAAGCCGACGCCGCGGTGCTGGCCGGCGACATCAAGAAGCTCCACGCGGCGCTCGACGAGGCGCAGGCCGCTTCCGCGCTGCCGGACGCACCCACGGTGTACGAGGCCGTGCACGACCTCGTCGTACGGGTCCGGCTCGCCGGCTGACGCCCGGCGCACCTCGGCGTACCCCGCGGTGCCCCGGCGCATCCCGCACACTCCCCGGCATCGATCCCCGCACCTCGCCCGACCTGGGCGTACCCGGCCGGGCGCGCTCCCGTGCTCCGTCTCGCAGGACGGTCGCGGGCGTCGCGCCGTCCGCGCGGCTGGCTAGGCTGGACGGGACAGCACACAGCCGAGGGAGCGAACACACGTGGCGGTACGAGCGGTCCGCGGAGCCGTCCAGCTGGAGCGGGACGAATCCACGCACATGCACGAGCGGGTGGGCGAGCTGCTGGCCGCGCTCCTGGAGCGGAACGGACTGGTGGTGGACGACCTGATCAGCGTCTGGTTCACGGCCACCCCCGATCTGCACAGCGACTTCCCGGCCGCCGCTGCCCGCAAGCTCGGCATCGTGGACGTCCCGCTGATCTGTGCCCAGGAGCTGACGGTGCACGGCGCGATGCCGCGGATCGTCCGCGTCCTGGCCCATGTCGACACGGATCTCCCCAAGGACCGGGTCTGCCACGTCTACCTCGGTGCCGCGGCCGCGCTCCGCAAGGACATCGCCCAGTGAGAACGGCCATCGTCATCGGGACCGGGCTGATCGGCACCTCCGCCGCGCTGGCCCTCTCGGGGCGCGGTGTGCGGGTCCACCTCGTGGACCACGACCCGGCCCGGGCCCGGACGGCCGCCGCGCTCGGCGCCGGCACCGACGAGCCCCCGGAGGGGCCCGTCGACCTGGCGATCGTCGCGGTGCCGCCCGCGCGGGTCGCCGAGGCCGTCGCCGACGCCCAGCGCGACGGCCTGGCCCGCGGCTATCTG
>DOWQ01000593.1:0-1969 GCA_003519485.1 Streptomyces sp.
GCGAGCGGCGCGAGCAGCAGCGCGACAGCCGTGCCGAGGGCGAAGCCGCCGATCACATCGGTCGGGTAGTGCACGCCCATGTAGATCCGGCAGAAGCCGGCGAGCAGGCCGAGCCCTATGGCGACCAGCCCGAACTTCCGGTGCGCGACGAAGACTCCAACCGCGATGGCCATCGCCATCGTCGAGTGGTCACTGACGAAGGAGTAGTCGGTCTTGCCCTCCACCAGGACCTCGAGGCCCTGGTGGTCGAGGAACGGCCGCGGGCGTTCGACGAATTCGCGGATCGGGATGTTGACGAGCAGGGCGATACCGGCCGCCAGCGGAGCCCAGACGAGCCCGGCGACGACGACCGGCGCGTCCGTCCGCTTCCTGGCCGCCCACCAGCACCAGACCATCAGCAGCACCAGAGCGAACAGCGTCCCGTACTCGCCGGTCCACTCCATCACCCGGTCGAACCAGTGCGGGGCGTCGGCCGCGAGCCCGTTGATGTCGTAGAGCAGGTCGACGTCGGGGCCCGACACTCCGATGCTCTCCGACACCGGCGAACCCTCTGCCAGTCCAGCCATGTGACGCGGCCCCTCAGTCTCTAGCGCTTGCCGTATCCGCGGTCAGGTCGTCCGCTGTCGCCCCCGCTGCCGCCCCCGTGCGAAGAAGTGCTGCATCCTGCCCCTCCGGCTCCAAGAACGGTGCGGACCGGTGCGACGTTCCGCTCTCCATCGAATGATCACCAGGACGTTACCGAAGGGTGACCCATCGTCGCTGCTCAGCGCCACGCCTTTACGGAGAGTCCAGGATCCGTAACGCATCCGACACTCTACGTGCCGTCACCCGGCCCGCGCACCATGGCCCCGGCAGGCTCCCGGGCGAGGCCGGTTGACGGCCGGTCGCGGGCCGTTCGGGGGCCGGACCGCGGGCCGGCCAGGGGCAGAGCCTTACGCGGCGTTCCTGCGCGGGAGCGCCTTCGCGCCGTCCTCCGTGACCCTGGTGGCGCCGAAGTAGTCCGGGGTGTCGATCTTGTCGAAGCGGATCACTGACCCGGTGTAGGGCGCGTTGATCATGTAGCCGCCGCCGACGTAGACGCCGACATGGCGGATGGCCCGGGAGTCCGCCAGATCGTCCGAGAAGAACACCAGGTCGCCCGGCATCAGCTCGTCGCGCGCCGGG
Organism: Streptomyces sp.; assembly: GCA_003519485.1. Lineage (GTDB taxonomy): Bacteria > Actinomycetota > Actinomycetes > Streptomycetales > Streptomycetaceae > Streptomyces. Next base: position 1,165 of record DOWQ01000593.1, read on the forward strand.
TGCGACCCGGCGTTGTACTGGTCGTTGGCCACGCGCGGCAGATCGATGCCGACACTGGCGTAGGCCGCCTTCGTCAGCCCCGAGCAGTCGAAGCGCCCGCCCTGGCCCGGCGTGCCGTTGCCGCCCCAGAGGTACGGCGTTCCCAGCTTCTCCTGCGCGTAGTAGATCGCCCCGGCCGCCTGCCGCGACGCCGGGACTCGGCTCACCGGCGCCTCGAAGCTCTTGGCGAGCGTCGTGATCGTCTTCACGTAGTTCTGCGTCTCGCTGATCGCCGGCACCCCGCCCGACTGGATCACGCGGTACGCCCCGGCGTTGTAGGCGGCCAGCATGTTGGCCGTCGGGTCGCCGGGCACGTCCTTGACGTAGCCGGCCAACTCGCAGTCGTAGGAGGCCGCGGAGGGGATCGCGTCCGCGGGGTCCCAGACGTCCCGGTCGCCGTCCCCGTCCCCGTCTATGCCGTGCGTCGCCCAGGTGCCGGGGATGAACTGGGCTATGCCCTGGGCCTCCGCGTGACTCTGCGCGGTCGGGTCCCAGCCGCTCTCCTGGTACATCTGGGCCGCCAGCAGGGCCGGGTTGATCGCGTCGCAGAGGGTGCCCCAGCGCTGCACCAGCGCCTTGTACTGGGCCGGCACCGCGCCCTGCGCGAGCCCGACCGCCCGTCCGCCGGCGAGATTCGCCGCGACGGTGTACGTGCCCACCACGAGCAGCGCCACACAGCACATGGCCAGCCCGATGGCGACAGTGGCGCCCACCCAGAATTTCCGCACGCTCCAACCCTCCCCCATCCGGGACCGGTTCACCGCTC
>DOWQ01000593.1:2050-8969 GCA_003519485.1 Streptomyces sp.
GGGACCGGAAACGCCGAGAGGACATCATGCCCGAGCAGGAACTGAAGTGGCAGCGGCCGAGCTTCGTCGAGGACGGTCAGGAGTATCTGGAGGTGGCGGTCGGCCCCGACGGAAACGTGCACATCAGACAGAACACCCGGCCCGACGAGATCGTGGTCACCACCGCGGCCAAGTGGGACGCCTGGGTCAAGGGTGTTAAGGCGGGTGAGTTCGACCACTTCGTGGAGTGAGCACTCCGCACCGACCATTGCTCCGTTACTCTTCGTGATACACAGAGTAACGATACGCACCCCCACGGCCCCGGACACGACCCGGCCCGGGGCCCCGGCCTCGGATCCACACCGGATCCACCAAGAAATGCCGCCAAGACGACGCCCACCGGCGCTTTCGTCGGCGAAGATAGAGGCTGACCCGTGCCATGCGGCAGGGGGTGCACAACTACCCAATAGGGGCGGTGAGTTCCATAATGTTCCTGGCAGCCGAAAAGGGCGACATCACCACCATCATCGGCGGCATCGCCCCCGACTGGGGGCCGTTCGGGAGCCTGGGCAACGAGGCACGCGTCATGATCGAGGTCGTGATGGCGATCGCCATTCTGCTCTGCCTCGGCATCGCGATCTGGGGTGCGGCCAAGCAGCGCATCGGAGCCACGGCGCTGCGCGACACGTTCAGCGCGGAGCAGGGCAAGGGCCTGATCGTCGCCGGCCTCACCGGCGTCTTCATCATCGGTTCGCTCGGCACCGTGTTCACCATCGTGTACGGCATGGCTGTTTAGCGACCCGCGCCCGCGTCCGCCCGCCACGGTGCCCGTTCCCCGGCCCCTTCGACGCGGGCGGCGGGCCCCGAAGCCATGTCACTCCTGTCCGTCGTGCCCACCGGCAGAGGTTGCGTCTCTTTGATGTCCAGTCACCACACTTCGCCCGAGCGGATCCCAGCAGGGCTAGCGTCGTACCCCGGCCGGAACGGCTGTGCGTACGGCAAGGGAACGGCGGCCGAGTTCGAGGGGACGTGGACGGCTTGAGTCACGGCGACGGCGGATACGGCGGCGACTATCCCGACGACGGCCCCGGCGGCGACCGCCAGACCCGCACCAGACTGCCGGACCGGCCGGGCGCGGACCTCCCCGGCGGAGCGAGGCGTGCGGCCGGTCCGTCGAAGGGGCTGATCGGGGTCGTGGGCGTGGTGGTCCTGCTGATCGCCGCCATCGCCTTCGCCAACCGCGGTGACAGCGGCGGCAGCCCGGACCGGGACAGCGGCAAGAACACGGCCGCCCGGCCGACCGCCCCGACGGGAGAACGCCCGGTGACGGGCTCGGAGTCCGGTATCGCCTCGGGCTTCCCCAAGACGGAACAGGGCGCGGAGTCGGCGGCGGCGAACTACGCCGTGGCGCTCGTGTCCGCCGACATCCTCAAACCGGACCGGCGCCCGGCCATCGTCAGACAGTTGTTCGTCCCGGGGAAGGCCGATGACCTGGAGGCCAGGTTCGACAAGGCCTACTCCCAGGCCTTCCTCGACAAGCTCGGCCTGGACGAGGACGGGAACGCCGCCGAGGGCATGACGTATGTGTCGCGCACCGCGCCCGTCGGCACCAAGGTCACCGAATACGGCGCCGGACGCGCGAACGTCGAGGTCTGGTGCACGGGGGTGTTCGGGACAGCGGGCGTCAGCTCGACCAATCCGGTCAGCAGCGACTGGTTCACGATGACGCTCGATCTCCGGTGGGTCGACGGGGACTGGAAGACGGAGGGCTTCGCCCAGTCGGAAGGCCCTGCTCCCGTCAACAGCGACCGCAAGGCCTCCGCAGCGGATGAGATCGCGAAGGCCGTCGAGGAGTACGGAGGGTTCACCTATGCCCGGTAGCCCACGCCGCCGTGCTCTCACGCTCACCGGCGCGGTCGCGGCCGTACAGACGTCCCTCGTCCTGTTGCCGGCCCGCGCGGCCGCGGCTCCATCCCCCTCACCGCAGGAGGAGGACGACGGCAACAATTGCGACCTGATCGTCGGAGAAGCACGGCGGTACTGCGAAGAAGGCGAGAGCGGCGGCGCGAGCGGGGGCGGGGGAGGACCCGCCGAGCCCGGGCTCGAGAGCCCCCTCGACCCCCTCGCGTCGCTCGCCAAAGGCTGCGCCGACGCGGCCGCGTTCGTCGTCGGCAAGCTCTCCGAAGCCGTCGAGAAGACGACCCAGGTCGACTTCACCAACCCCGACTTCCTCAAGCAGTACGCCGTCGTCTTCGCCGTCTCCGCCGTCCTCACCCTCCTCCTCTGGCTCTTCGCCGTCGCCAAGCGCGCCATCCGCGGCGTGCCGTTCACCGAGGCGATCACCGAGGCCGTCGGCTTCCTGTGGCTGACCGTGCTGGCCTCCGCCTTCACCCCACTGATCCTCTACACCGTGGTGTCCGCGACCGACGGCCTCACCGAGGTGATCGCCTCGGGCACCTCCGACGAGACCGACATGTTCTTCGGCTCGTTCGCCGAGGCGCTCAAAAAGGGCGACGACATGGGCGGCGGCCCGATCATGCTGATCATCGTCAGCCTCGTCTCCGTCCTCGCCGCCGGCGTGCTCTACCTGGAGCTCGTCATCCGGGCCGCGCTCCTCTACGCCGGCGCGCTCCTCGGCGTCGTCGTGTACGCGGGGCTGGTCGACAAGAACATGTGGGGCCATGTCCGCCGCTGGGCGGGCATCATGATCGCCGTGATCATGGTGAAGCCGGTGATCGTGATCGTCCTCGGACTGGCCGGCGCGCTCAGCGCGTCGGAGGACGGGCCCAACGCCTTCTCCGCCGTCGTCTCCGGACTCGCCATCATCCTGCTGGCCATCTTCGCCAGCGCGATGATCTACCGCTTCGTGCCCGGCTTCGGTGACGAGGTGGCCTCCGCCCGCACCAACCGCAAGACCGCCACCAGCGGTTCGCAGGCCGCCGCCCTGATCTCCTCCCCCGCCGCGCTCGTCAAGCAGGGCATCAAGACCCACAGCAGCCGCGGCGACGGCGGCGGCGGCGGGGACGACAGCTCCGCGTCCCGCTCCGCCCCCAGGCCCTCGTCCGGCGTCTCCGGCGGCATGGCCGCACACAGCTCGCGCGGCGGTTCGGGCGGCCGCGGCGGCGCCCCGGGAGGCGGCGGGGCGGCCGCCCCCGCTCCCCGTACGCATGACCGCGGCAACAGCAATCCCTCAGGAGGTGAGCGGGCGTGAGCACCCAGTCCCATCCGTTGGCGCCGCGCCGTACGTATCTGATCGGCCGGGCACGCCCGAACGCCGTCGTCGGCAAGAACCGCGAGACCGGCGAGATCGCGCTGATCATCGCGGGCGCGTTCACCGGCATGATGTGCGGGCTGCTCGTGCCGGCGCTGTCGCTGCGCATCGTGCTCCTCATGGGCTTCCCGATGCTCGCCCTGGCCGCCGTCTACGTGCCGTACAACCAGCGGACGTTCTACAAGTGGTTCGAGATCAAGCGCTCCTACAAGCGGCAGCTCCGGCAGGGCACCGCCTACCGCTCCGGCGTGGCCGAGGCGGGCATCCGGAGCGACGGCCGGGAGGTCGAGGTCGGCCCGCCGCCGGGCATCGGGCGGATCAACTGGCTCGCGGCTCCCTTCGGCCCGGACGAGATCGCCGTACTGCTGCACGCCGACCGCCGCACGGTCACGGCCGCGATCGAGATCGAGGGACCGGGCGTCGGCCTGCGCGACAGCGAGGACCAGGAGGCGCTCGTCGACCGGTTCGGCACGCTGCTCAAGCATGTCGCCAACGGCGACGGCTTCGTGACCCGGCTGCAGGTCCTGGCCCGCACGCTGCCCGCCGACCCCGACGCGCACGCCAAGGACGTCGAGCGGCGCGGTGACCGCCGGGCGCCGGGCTGGCTGCGGGACTCCTACGACCAGCTCCAGTCCATGGTGTCGACCTCCTCCGAGCAGCACCGGGCCTATCTGGTCGCCTGCATGCACCACACCCGCGAACTGGCCTCCGAGGCGCACACCATGGCCCGCGCCGCCCGCGCGGGCGGCGGCAGGGGCCGGCGGCTCGACAAGGACGCGGGCCTGGCCGTCGTCATGGCCCGCGAGCTGACGGACATCTGCGCGCGGCTGGCCGAGGCCGACATCCGCGTCCGGCAGCCGCTCGGCCAGGCGCGGCTGTCCTCCCTGATCCACTCGATGTACGACCCGGACCACCCGATCGACCACATCCAGGCGATGACGAAGCGCAACGCCTGGCCGGCCGAGCTGGACGCGGTCGAGCCGACGTACCTCCAGGCGAAGACGCGCGAGTCGGTGACCCGCGAACCCTGGTGCCACGCGACGGCATGGGTGAAGGAGTGGCCGATGACCCCGGTCGGCGTCAACTTCCTCGCCCCGCTGCTCGTCCACACCCCCGATGTGATCCGTACGGTCGCGGTCTGCATGGACCTGGAGCCCACCGAGGTCGCCATCGAACGCATGCTCACCGAGAAGACCAACGACGAGGCCGACGCGAGCCGGGCCGCCAAAATGAACCGCACCGTCGACCCGCGTGACATCGCCGCCCACGGCCGGCTCGACCAGCGCGGCGAGGACCTGGCGAGCGGCGCCGCCGGGGTGAATCTCGTCGGCTACATCACGGTGTCCTCGCGCTCCCCCGAGGCGCTCGCCCGCGACAAGCGCACGATCCGCGCGTCCGCCGGCAAGTCGTACCTCAAGCTGGAGTGGTGCGACCGGGAGCACCACCGGGCCTTCGTGAACACGTTGCCCTTCGCGACCGGCATCCGACGTTAAGGGGTTCCGCCGTGCCCGATCCGCTGTCCGCCGCCACCGAGGCGTTCACCACCTTCCTCTTCGGGAAGGTGGAGACGACCCGGCTGCCCGTCCGGACCTCCACCGGTCAGGCGCAGGCCGTCTACCTGCCGACGGCGGCGCCCGGCCTCGGTGACTCCGGAGTCGTCATCGGGCGCGAGGTGTACTCCGGCAAGGGCTACATCTACGACCCGTTCCAGCTGTACGGACAGCAGCTGCCCGCGCCGCACTGGCTCGTCCTCGGCGAGTCCGGCAACGGCAAATCGGCGCTCGAGAAGACGTACGTCCTGCGGCAGTTGCGGTTCCGGGACCGGCAGGTCGTCGTCCTGGACGCGCAGGGCGAGGACGGCGTCGGCGAGTGGAATCTGATCGCCGAGGAGCTGGGGATAACCCCTGTCCGGCTCGACCCGACCTCGGCGATGAACGGCGGCATCCGGCTCAACCCGCTCGACCCGTCGATCACCACCACGGGCCAGCTGGCCCTGCTCCGTACGATCATCGAGGTCGCGCTGGGCCACGGGCTCGACGAGCGGTCCGGCTTCGCCCTCAAAGTCGCACACGTATACGTCAACGAGACGATCACCGACCGGCAGCCCGTGCTGACCGACATCGTCGAACAGCTGCGCCACCCGGAGCCGGAGTCCGCCGAGGCGATGAACGTCGCCCTGGATGACGTACGCGCCTGGGGCCTGGACGTCGCTCTGGTCCTGGACCGGCTGGTCGACGGCGACCTGCGCGGCATGTTCGACGGGCCGACGACCGCGGGCATCGATCTCGACGCGCCGCTGATCGTCTTCGACCTCTCGCACATCGACCGCAATTCGATCGCCATGCCGATCCTGATGGCGATCGTCGGCGTCTGGCTGGAGCACACCTGGATCCGCCCCGACCGGGTCAAGCGCATCTTCCTGGTCGAAGAGGCCTGGCACATCATCAACTCGCCCTTTGTCGCACAACTGTTCCAGCGACTGCTGAAGTTCGGCCGCCGACTCGGCCTGTCCTTCGTCGCCGTCGTCCACCACCTCTCCGACGTGGTGGACGGAGCGGCGGCGCGCGAAGCCTCGGCGATCCTCAAGATGGCCTCGACCCGGACCGTCTACGCCCAGAAGGCCGACGAGGCCCGCGCGACAGGCCGGGTCCTGGGGCTGCCGCGCTGGGCCGTGGAGATCATCCCGACGCTGACCCCCGGCATCGCCGTCTGGGACGTCAACGGCAATGTGCAGGTCGTCAAGCACCTGATCACCGAGGCCGAGCGGCCCCTCGTCTACACCGACCGCGCCATGACCGAGGGCTCGATGAGCGACGAGGCGCTCGCCCTGGAGCGGGTCGCCGAGGCGGAGGCCGAGGAGCGCGCGGCGAAGGCGATGGAGCAGCAGCTCGAGGACGAGGTGGTCGGCTCGTCCGAGCCGACGGTGGCGTGACCGTGCCGGGCGCGGAGGCGGGCGACGGCCGGGGCGGGCGCACCGGGGGCAACGCGGGCGGCGGGGGCGGCATCCCCGACGGCCTGCTCCTCGGGCTGCTCGGCTTCCTGCTCGCGCTGACCGTACTGGTGTGGGGCGCGACCGGCCTGTCCGGACTGCTGGCACACGGCTCCTGGCCGCCGGGCATCGACTTCGCGCACACCCCGCCGGCGATACGGCACCTCGCCGCGGATCCGCGCGACCTGGCGGGCGCCTGGCCGGAGGCCGAGGGACAGCTGTCCGGGTACGGGCTGTTCTGGGGCCTCTTCATCGGCGAACTGATGGTGCTCACGGTGCTGACCGTGTTCGTGCTGGGCGTGGTCGCGCGCCTGCGCGAGATGCGACGCACCCACCGCGCCGCGGACAAGCCGGCGCGGCCCTCCGGCCGGGACACGACGGCCGGGGACATCCGCCCCCGGGAGGCCACGGCCCAGGACTTCCGCGGCTCCCCTGCCCCTCAGGACCGTGCTCCCGGCCCGGGCGGGCCACCGGCCTCCGTCCCTGCCGACGACAGCCGAGTACGGCCGGCTGACGGCCTCGCCGGCCTTGGAGGAGCTGCGCCACCTCCGGTCCACGAAATGGGCGTCCCCGGCCCCGCCGGCGACCACGGAGCGGCAGCCTCGCACCGGTCGGCCGGTGCCGCGGCGGAGCCGACGGTCGGAGCCACCACCGGGGCTGCCACCGGGGCCACCACCGGG
>DOWQ01000701.1 GCA_003519485.1 Streptomyces sp.
GGGCGGCGGCGACGGCCCGCGCGGCCGGGTCCTGGGCGCGCTGGGCGAGCCAGTCGCGGAGGCCGGCGACGGCGCTGGTCGGCAGCAGTCCGCTGCCGTCACCGGCGGACTCGGGCAGCTCGGGGATGGTGAAGCGGGGTACGTCGCCGAGTCCGGCCTTGTCGAGCAGGGTGCCGTACTGCCGGGAGACCTCCGCCACGACTTGGTGCGGTACCCGGTCGAGAACGGTGACGAGGGTGGCGTCGTACTCCTTGGCCGAGCGCAGCAGATGCCACGGCACCGCGTCGGCGTAGCGGGTGGCGGTGGTGACCAGGACCCAGACGTCGGCCGCGCAGATCAGCCGGGCCGCGAGGTCGCGGTTTCGGGTGACGAGGGAGTCGATGTCGGGCGCGTCGAGCAGGGCGAGCCCGGGCGGGATGCTGTCGGCGGTCTCGATGCGGAGGGCGGGCGGCTGCTCGTCGTCCGCATCGGCATCGTCGCCGCGGCCTGAGCCCGGGCGGGGACCGAGGCCGGGGCCGGGGCCCGAACCGGAGCCCGAACCGGGGCCGTCCGCGAACAGGTCGTACGCATACGGGTCGATCCTGTCGCCGGCCTCCGGGCGGCCGTCCTGCCGGGGCATCCGGACGCGCGCGAGCTCGGGCAGCACCCGTCGGCCGGCGAACCAGGGCTGGTCGTTCGGATGGCAGACGAGAACGGGTGTTCGTGTCGTGGGCCGCAGCACCCCCGCCGGGCTGACCGGCCGGCCGACCAGCGAGTTGACGAGGGTGGACTTGCCTGCCCCGGTCGACCCGCCGATGACAGCCAGCAGGGGCGCGCCGGAGGCGCTCAGCCGGGGCAGCAGGTAGTCGTCGAGCTGCGCCAGCAGTTCGTCCCGGTTCCGCCGGGCACGGACCGCCCCTGGCAGAGCCAGCGGGAAGCGCGCGGCGGCGACACGGTCACGCAGTGCGGACAGTGCGTCGAGCAGTCGGGGCTGTGCATCCAAAGTCGCCACATGCGAAGAATGCCCAATTTTAATGTGCTTTTGAAGCGTATGGCCGCCCTGCGTGCCGAGGATGGGATTGTGATACGGCTGTGATCACCTGAGCCCCAGGCATAACGACTGCACAACACACGGCACATCTGTCGCGAAAATCGATGCACGATTCGCACCCGCCTGCGATTATCGTGTCCGCTTCACGGAACCTCCACAACGTGGCATGGAGGTGAAGCAACCGGGACGGGATGCACGGAGCCCTATCCTTGTCCCGGCATGGCCACGGATCCGCCGATCCCCACGGTCGGAACCGCGGCAACCGGGGCTCCAGGCCGCCGAGGCCGCCATCCGGCCCCCGTAGCTCAGTGGATAGAGCAGGTGCCTTCTAAGCACTTGGCCGCAGGTTCGAGTCCTGCCGGGGGCACACAGCCAGCACCCTGACGACCCTCCCGCCGGGAGGGTCTTTTTGCTGGTCGAAGTCCGGTCGTACGCAGTCGATGAGACGCCCGGCCCACTCACCGTGAGGTAGCTGGGTGCGGCCGTGTCCGGCTGTCACGTGTCCCTGCGGCCCGCTTTGGTGCCAGGCGGGCTGGGCGGGCGGCAGCCCGGAGGTGGCCGGCGTGTGCACCGGACGAACAACACTCTCGGACGGCGGTCACGACGACTGTGTGGGCTGTGGCGGTCGGCGGGCGGCTTCGAACAGTTCGACGAGGTTGCCGGCGGGATCAGCGAGCAGGATTTGGCGTCCGCCTGGGCCGGTCACCAGCTCGCTGCGGAAGGACAGTCCGGCGGTGCGCAGCCGGTCGATCTCGGCGTCGAGGTCACTGACGATGAGATGGACGCGGTTGCGGCCACCGGTGGCGGCGTCAGCGGGCGTGGCGCGAGCACCGGAGCTGGTCGGCCCGGACAGCAGCAGTCGCAGCGGGCCGCGGGTGACGTCGGCAAAGGCGGGCGCGACGTTGCTCTGCACGGTGAAGCCGAGATGAGCGGTGTAGAAGTCGACGGCGGCTTGGACGTCGTCGACGAGGTAGCGGACGCCGACGAGCTGGTCGGGGGCAGTCATGGATGTACCTCCGGGCGCTGGATGCGGGTGAGGACGGCCGGCAAGCGGCAGATACGGTTGTCTGTCTCCGTGGCGGCGCATGAAGGGCCCGGGAGCTGTCCCGGCCAGTGTCACCGGCGGTGGTGGGCTCGACGATGCTCCAGTGGGCCATCCGTGGCCGGCCCCCCGGAACTGGGGCAGATTTCGCGGACCTTGTCGCATGGACTGAGTACGTAATCGAACCGGCGGTGGCCCATTGTGTCCAGATGTCGGGGACCTGGTCGGCGATGTCGACGCCGTGGTGCTCACGCAGTACCCGTACGGCGGTGGGTGCATGCGCTGTTCGGGGTGACTGCCGGCGCCGGTGCCGGCGTGGGGCGGGTGGCGGCGTGGGGCGTGGCGTGATCGCGGGGCGCTGCGGCGTCAGGCCGGCTTTCCTGCGAGTCGGTCGAGCAGGTCCTGGGTCCAGGAGGAGTCGTAGGCGTCCAGGCGCGGCAGGCCGCCCGCGTTCTGGTCGGCCGTCCATTCGAAGTCGGCGCCCGGATTGTGGGCGGCGTAGCCGTCGGCCGCGAAGAGCTGCGGGCTGCCCTGGACGCCGGCCCCTGCCGCCGTACGCCAGTGTTCGTACACCTCCGCACGGCCCACGCCCCGCTCCAGCGCCTCGGCCAGCGCGTTGGCGTCGACGTACTCGCAGGCGGTGGCGATGTCGAGGATCTCCGTGACGATGCTGATGCACCGGCTGTCCGCGAAGAACGCGTGGCGCAGCGCGCTGTCCAGCTCGTCACTCGCCCTCAGGCCGCCGACGACAGGGGTCTTCGCCGCCTGTACGGCCTCCATCGCGAGCAGCGTGCTGGACGGGTAGTCGCTCTCCGGCGGCGACCAGATGCGCCAGCCCAGCTCGGGCCTGCGCGCGGCGATCACGATGACTTCGGGCTCGACGATGTGCTTGAGAGTGGGCCGCCGGTTGAACAGTTCCAGCGGGAAGGCCCGGTGGTCGATCCGGACCTCCTGTCCCCGCTCGTCCGCGGCGGCGTGCAGGGTGTGCAGCGCCAGGCTCGCCCACGGGCAGCCGACGTCGGACCAGACGGTGACGACCGGCGCCCGCGTGGCCTCGTCGATGCGCGCGCCGGAGGCGGAACCCGGGACGGAGTTCGAACGGGAACCGGAGTTCGCATGGGGGTTCGCGCCGGAGTCGGCCATGGTGCGTCCTCTCCTCAAGGTGGTGCCAGCCGCACGCCAAGGGCACCCGGCTGACCGTACTGCGTGGTCGGACGCCTTGCGCCGTTACCGGCCAATTGTGCCCCTTGATCCGCCGGATGTGCCGCCCGCCCGGCGGCGTGCCGCGGCGCCGGGGTGCCCGCCCGTACGGACGGAACCGGATGCGCGCACCCGCCTGCCGGACGGTGCGTGTCCTGCTGCGCCGTGCCGGACGGCGACGCGCCTCACCCCGCCCCCGGCCGAAGCCGTTGGCGGGGTGCGGCTGCGGGCCGGTGCCTGCCCTTGGTTCCGCGCTGCCCCGGCCCCTGCTGACCTCCGGTGCCGGGCGGCCGGCACCGTACCGTTCAGCGGCTGTCGCGGCGGCTCTCCGGCGGGCCCAGGTAGCTCGGCTCCAGCCCGCCGGTGTCCACCACGAGCTTCTGCACCACCACCGTCGGGTCGACCATCCAGATCTTCAGGACGTGCATGCCCGGCTTGCCGATCTCGTGCCTCGTGGTCGTCACGTTGGTGTTGTCGGAGGTGTTGCGCTCCCACTGCTTGTTCATGCTCGTGTCGTCGGCCCCGGTGGCGGCCGTGAAGTTCACCGTCTGCGGCGCGTCGTTGTCGAACGAGACGGCGTACCGGAGTCCGTCCGTCGGGAGGACGTTGTTCCTCGGCGAGAGGTACGTGCGGACCTCAACCGGGCCGGCCGTCAGCAACGTCATCTCGTACTCCAGCCGCGGTCCGTCGCCGCCGGGCTCCCGGCTGGGCGCGGTGACCGGGAAGGGCGTCATGCCGTCGCCGGTCCGGCCGAGGTCCGGGATGCGCTGCCAGCGGACGCCTCCCGTGTCGACCGCGCGGGTGCAGTTCCCGGCCTCCATGGAGACGTAGCCGCCCGCCTCGATGAATCCCCTGCGGCTGCGCCGCGGCAGCCGGGGGTTCGCCACGACCGCCGTGACCTCCACCGTCGCGCCGCCCGGCCCGGTGACCGTGATGGGCACCTCCGTCGTCCCCCTGGGCGCGCGCGACCAGTCGGCCCGCACCGTCGCCCGCACTTCCTTCTCGACCCGGCCCTCGGCGCGCTCGACGGTGATCCAGGGCACCGACGGCTCGATCCGGTAGTCGAAGGGCTCCCGGCCGCGGCTGAAGACGTCGATGTACTGGTCCGGGCGGCTCTGGTACGGACTGAACGCCGGCAGCACGGCCGGGCCCGCCGCCTCCGGCCACCAGTCGTCGGAGCCGTCGACCGCCACGCCCATGTCGGCGCCGGCCGGGAGTTCGATGCGCCGTACGGCTGGGAAGACCTCGTCGGGGAGCGCGACATGGTCCGGTGTCTGCGGCTGTTGCCAGGGGGCGTTCGGGCCGTACCGCTCCACATCGCCGTAGCCGATCTTCGGCTGGGTCTGGAAGCCGTGCCACTTCCCGCCCGCCAGGGTGTTGTTGTAGTGGTCCGACATCGCCTGGTCGTCGGCGAACCGGGCCTCCGTCACGTCCGCCAGCTCGTTCGTGGCGGCGCGGCCCTGGCCGGCGTAGTGGATGTTGGTGAACTCGGCCCGGCGCAGCGCGTAGAGATTGGCCGTGGCCTTCACCTGGTAGAGGACGAGTTGGTAGTACGCGTCCTGGCAGTCGGCCGGGAGCTTCCGGCCGATCCGCTCGGCGTCCGACGCCAGCTCCTGCCACTCCTCCGTGACCCGGTCCAGCTCCCGGTAATGATTCAGCCGGAACGGGCTCGCCCGGTCGTCGTAGACGATGGCAGAGGAGTCCGTGGGCAGGTCCTTGACCGGGTCGAGGGTGATGCGGCGGTTCAGCAGTTCCGGCTTGCGGCGCGCCTGCAGGCAGCCGTACGCGTGCAGGACCTCGGCGATGTCCTCCGCCTGCTCGGGGCCGAAGTTCTGCCGGGCGTACTCCTGTTCCCAGGCGGCGAGGCGGTGCAGCGGCCAGCGGTCCGGGTCCCAGGCGTAGTCGAGGAAGAACTGCAGCGGCAGCTCCTCGTTCTTCATGTCGCCGACGTTGACCACCCACAGCCGGTCCACGCCGTACGCGTACGTCAGGTGCAGCTGCTCCCAGGTGCTCGCGAGGTTCGCCGTGTCGGCCCACTTGTAGTTGCGGCCGCCGCCGACGTAGTCGAAGTGGTAGTACGTGCCGTAGCCGCCGCTGCGGGCCGGGAGGCTCTGGTCCGGGAGCTTGCGCATATTGCCCCAGTTGTCGTCGCAGAAGACGACGGTGACGTCCTCCGGTGGCCGCAGGCCCTTGTCCCAGTAGCGCTGGACCTCCTTGTAGAGCGTCTGCACCTGCGGGACGGAGGTCAGCGCGCCCTCGCCGACGGCCTCGGCCAGGATGCCGCGCTGGCTGCTGAGGATCGACTCCATCAGTTCGATGCCGTCGCCGTCCGGCAGGCTGACGTCGCCGTTGCCGCGCATCCCGAGGGTGACGACGCCCTCGAAGCCGCCCTCGGTCATCCGGCGCACCCCGTCGGCCCAGTACTTCTCGAGCGCCTCGCGGTTGCGGCGGAAGCTCCACTCGCCGGTGCCGCCGTACGGGTCCTCGCCCGGCTTGGTGATGTCGCCGTCCTCGTCGCGCTCGGCGGGCACGGCGTGCCGGTTCCACTCCTCGATGCCGCGCATCATCGGCGCCTCGTGCGAGGTGCCCATCACGACGCCGTACGCCTTGGCCGTCGCGTGGTTCTCCGGGTCGTCCTCGGCGAAGGCCCGGCCCCAGACGGCGGGCCAGAGGTAGTTGGCCTTGAGCCGGAGCATGACCTCGAAGACCTTGGCGAAGAACTTCCGGTTGAAACCGTTGGGAAATCCTGGCGCCAGCCCGGGGCCGAAGAACTCGGGCGCCCAGGTGCCCAGGGCGGGGTTCTCGTCGTTGATGAAGAAGCCCCGGTACTTGACGGCCGGTGTGCCCTGGCTGTAGCGGCCCGGCAGGACGTGCAGCTCGTCCTGGTGGCGCGGCGGCACGTCGTCCCACCAGTGCCAGGGGGACACACCGATCTGCCTGGACGTCTCGTAGCCGCCGTAGATGGTGCCGCGCTGGTCGCTGCCCGCGATGACGAAGGCCCGGCGGACCCCTGACAGCGGATCGTGCACCACTTGTTCGAGGGAGGTCTCCCACTTGCCCTCGATCCCGGACACGTCGAGCTTCCCGGCGGACACCAGTCCGTCGATCAGCGGGCTCCTGCCGAGGGTGCCGATGAGCACGACGTCGCCGTGCCCCGGGGTCTCGCCGGTCACGACGGCGGGCTCGACGCCGGTGACCCGCTCGATGTCGGACCGGAGGTCGTCCACCATCCGGACCACGCCCGGATGGTCGTCGGCAGCGACCACGAGCGGCGCGGCCTCCCCGCCCGCGACCAGGGGGAAGCTGCCCCGCTCGGCGGTGTGGGAGATGAACCGGTACGGATCGCGGCGGAGCGTCCCGGAGGCCGCGGCCGGGCCGAAGGCGGAGGCGGGCTCCGCCGCGGCTGCGGGGGCGGCGACGGCCGCGGTCGCGGCAGTGGCCACGGCCACCGCCAGAATCGAACGTCGACTCGGATTCGGTGGGGCTGCCGGCGAGCTGCCGAAGGACCTTCTCATGGGCGCGGTCTCCGCAACGAGGATGGAGGGGAGTGGCTGATGTCGCGAAAGTTATCGGAGATATTCCGGAACAACAATGGCTGCGGCACGGCCGGTCGACGCGCCTGTTCCCGGGCCTATCGACCCGATCATCTCGTTCGTCCCCGGCGCTTCGGACCTTCTGCTGCGGCTCTGTCGGCGGACTCCGCCGAAACATTTCGGTCAGGGGTGGCCGTACGCCCCCTCCGAGCACCGCAGGGCCCGAGAACGCCCCCTCCGTACGCTCCGCCGCGCGCTTCGTCGGAAATCACCGGCCGATTACCGGTGCGGAAGCCGGGCCGGGCTGCGAGGATTCACCCGGGTGGCGGGAACCGTCTCCGGCCCGCACCCGTTGCACCATCGGGCAAAAAAATCGTCAAAGGCGCGGCCCGGCGCCGGATTGAGCAGGGATTTCCATGGGTGTCAGCCTCTCCAAGGGCGGCAATGTCTCACTGAGCAAGGCGGCGCCGGGTCTGACTGCGGTCACCGTCGGGCTGGGCTGGGACGTCCGTACGACCACGGGTACCGACTTCGACCTGGACGCGAGCGCGCTGCTCGTCGACGCCGCCGGCAAGGTGCTGTCCGACCAGCACTTCATCTTCTTCAACAACCTCAAGAGCCCCGACGGCTCCGTGGAGCACACCGGCGACAACCTCACCGGTGAGGGCGAGGGCGACGACGAGCAGATCAAGGTCTCGCTGTCCACCGTCCCGGCCGAGGGCGACAAGATCGTCTTCCCGGTGTCGATCCACGAGGCCGAGAGCCGGCAGCAGAGCTTCGGCCAGGTGCGCAACGCCTTCATCCGCGTCGTGAACCAGGCAGACGGTGTCGAGCTCGCCCGTTACGACCTCAGCGAGGACGCCTCGACCGAGACCGCGATGGTCTTCGGCGAGCTGTACCGCAACGGTGCGGAGTGGAAGTTCCGCGCCGTCGGCCAGGGCTACGCCTCCGGCCTGCGCGGCATCGCGCAGGACTTCGGCGTCAACGTCTGAGCGACGTCCGACAGCTCTACGGTCGCCGCACGAGGGCGGGCCGGGACCCCTCCCGGCCCGCCTTCGCGCTGTGCGGGACCGGGACGGGGATCAGTCCAGCCCGACGGCCAGGGTCACCACGGCACCCGCCGCGCCGGTGGCAATCTCCAGCCGGTCCGTCAGCTCCCGCGTCAGCCACAGCCCCCGGCCGCCCTCCCCGCTGAACATCCCCGGCCACTCCGGGGGTATGACGTCCTCGCTGAACCCGGGCCCGCTGTCGGTCACCCGGCAGTGCAAGGTGCCGTCGACCAGCTGGACGACGAGGCTGCCCGACCCGCCGCCGTGCTCGACGGCATTGCACGCCACCTCGTGGACCGCGAGCACGAAGTCGCTGAGCCGCGGCTCCCCCAGGCCGGCCTCCGCCGCGCACTCGCCGACCCGCAGCCGGAGCTTGGGCACATCGGCTGCCACGAAACAGAATTCCAGCAGGTGTTCGCGCGGTGGACCCTGATTCGTCACGGCAGGCATGCCGCCACACCACCTTCCGCAGTGCCGGGCGCAGAGCGCGTCATGTCCGGACGACGCTACTCGTAGTCATCGGCGACCACCATGCGTAACCGGCAATTGCATCGCAGCTCGCCGATGTTGACCGGATGTACCGAGAAGCCGACCGGAAGCGTCGTTGTAGTGTCCACATCGGTGTTATCCCGGAAGTGGATCACCCGCATATAACGTCATCACACGGGGGAGTACCCGCACATGAGCAGCACGAGCATCATCAGTTGGATCCTCCTCGGCCTGATCGCCGGCGTCGTCGCCAAGGTCCTGCTGCCGGGACGCGACCCCGGGGGCCTGGTCGGCACCACTGTCATCGGGGTGGCCGGCGCCTTCATCGGCGGCTGGCTGTCCGCCGAGTTCCTGGACAGGCCGATCACCACGGACTTCTACGACCCGGCCCTGTGGGTCGCCGCCGTCGCCGGTTCCGTGATCCTGCTGATCGGTTACCGGCTGCTCTTCGGCCACTCCCGCGCGCGTCACTGACCGCACGGCGGTGACCGGAGCCGCCCGGGCCGCGGTGGGCCGTTGAGGCCGGCTGCGGCCCGCTGCCGGCGGGCCGGCCTGCCGGGCGGGGCG
>DOWQ01000738.1 GCA_003519485.1 Streptomyces sp.
GAGCATCGACTTCGGGGTGAAGACGATCAGCGGCTTGTGGTGCGGGTTGTGGACCTGCCAACGCAGCAGATGGAAGTAGTTCGACGGCAGCGTCGGCATGGCGACCGTCATGCTGTTCTGTGCGCAGACCTGGAGGAAGCGCTCGATCCGGGCCGAGGAGTGNNAGCAGGTGGAAGTAGCTCGCCGGGGTCGACGGCTGGCAGACCGCCAGCGCGCCCTCGGCGCACAGCTGCAGCCAGCGCTCGATGCGGGCGGAACTGTGGTCCGGGCCCTGGCCCTCGTAGCCGTGCGGCAGCAGCAGCGTGACGCCGGACGTCTGGTTCCACTTCTGCTCGGCGGAGGAGATGAACTCGTCGACGACGGTCTGGGCGCCGTTGACGAAGTCACCGAACTGCGCCTCCCACAGCACCAGCGACTCCGGGCGGGCCAGCGAGTAGCCGTACTCGAAGCCCATCGCCGCGTACTCGCTGAGCAGCGAGTCGTAGACGTTGTACCGGGCCTGGTCCTCGGAGAGGTACAGCAGCGGGGTGTAGTCGTCGCCGGTCTCCCGGTCGACGAGCACCGCGTGCCGCTGGCCGAAGGTGCCGCGGCGGGAGTCCTGGCCGGCGAGCCGGACCGGGGTGCCCTCCATCAACAGCGAGCCGATGGCGAGCGTCTCGCCCATGCCCCAGTCGATCGTGCCGTCCTCGACCTGCGTCGCGCGGCGCTGGAGCTGGGGCAGCAGCCGCGGGTGGACGGTGATCCGGTCCGGGATGTTGACCTGGGACTCGGCGATCCGCTTGACGACCTCCTGGGAGATCGCGGTGTCGACCTTGACCGGGAACTCGGCCTGCGGCTCCGGCACCTCGGGCGCCAGCGGGGCCGCGGTGGCGTCGCGGACCTCGGTGAAGACCTTCTCCAGCTGGCCCTGGTAGTCCTGCAGGGCCTGCTCGGCCTCCTCGACGGTGATGTCGCCGCGGCCGATCAGGGACTCGGTGTAGAGCTTGCGCACCGAGCGCTTCCGGTCGATCAGGTCGTACATCAGCGGCTGCGTGAAGCCCGGGTTGTCGGACTCGTTGTGGCCGCGCCTGCGGTAGCAGATCAGGTCGATGACGACGTCCTTGTTGAACGTCTGCCGGTACTCGAAGGCGAAGCGCGCGACGCGCACCACGGCCTCCGGGTCGTCACCGTTCACATGGAAGATCGGCGCCTCGATCATGCGGGCCACGTCCGTGGCGTACATGGAGGAGCGGGCCGACTCCGGCGCGGCGGTGAAGCCGACCTGGTTGTTGATGACGATGTGCACGGTGCCGCCGCAGCGGTAGCCGCGCAGCTGGGACATGTTGAGCGTCTCCGCGACCACACCCTGGCCGGCGAAGGCCGCGTCACCGTGCAGCTGGACGGGGAGGACGGTGAAGTCCGTGCCGCCCTTGCCGATGATGTCCTGCTTGGCCCGCGCGATGCCCTCGACGATCGGGTCGACGGCCTCCAGGTGCGAGGGGTTGGCGGCGAGCGAGACCTTGATCTGCTCACCGTCGAGACCGGTGAAGGTCCCCTCCGCGCCCAGGTGGTACTTCACGTCGCCGGAGCCGTGCATCGACTTCGGGTCGAGATTGCCCTCGAACTCGCGGAAGATCTGCGCGTACGACTTGCCGACGATGTTCGCCAGGACGTTGAGCCGGCCGCGGTGGGCCATGCCCACGACGACCTCGTCGAGGCGCGCCTCGGCGGCCGAGTCGAGCACCGCGTCGAGCAGCGGGATGACGGACTCGCCGCCCTCGAGCGAGAAGCGCTTCTGGCCGACGTACTTCGTCTGCAGGAAGGTCTCGAACGCCTCCGCGGCGTTCAGCCGGCGCAGGATGCGCAGCTGCTCCTCGCGGTCCGGGCTGGCGTGCGAACGCTCCACCCGGTCCTGGATCCACTTGCGCTCCTTGGGATCCTGGATGTGCATGAACTCGATGCCGGTGGTGCGGCAGTACGAGTCGCGCAGCACGCCGAGGATGTCGCGGAGCTTCATCATCGTCTTGCCGGCGAAGCCGCCGACCGCGAACTCGCGCTCCAGGTCCCACAGGGTGAGGCCGTGCTCGATGATGTCGAGGTCGGGGTGCTTGCGCTGCTTGTACTCCAGCGGGTCGGTGTCGGCCATGACATGGCCGCGGACCCGGTAGGAGTGGATCAGGTCGAAGACCCGC
The DNA here is from genome assembly GCA_003519485.1 of Streptomyces sp. Lineage (GTDB taxonomy): Bacteria > Actinomycetota > Actinomycetes > Streptomycetales > Streptomycetaceae > Streptomyces. Next base: position 2,172 of record DOWQ01000738.1, read on the forward strand.
GCGGCCTTCGTGACGTCGTCGTCGTGGCTGACGTCGATGTCACGGAGCCAGCGGACCGGCTCGTAGGGGATGCGCAGCGACTTGAAGATCTCGTCGAAGAAGTCGTTCTCGCCGAGCAGCAGCTGGCTCAGGATGCGAAGGAACTCGCCGGAGGCGGCGCCCTGGATCACCCGGTGGTCGTACGTGCTGGTCAGCGTCATGACCTTGGAGATGCCCAGCTTGTTCAGGGTGTCCTGCGAGGTGCCCTGGAACTCGGCCGGGTAGTCCATCGCGCCGACGCCCAGGATCAGACCCTGGCCGGGCATCAGGCGCGGCACGGAGTGCACGGTGCCGATGCCGCCGGGGTTGGTCAGGGACGCGGTGACGCCGGTGAAGTCGTCCATCGTCAGCTTGTTCGAGCGGGCGCGGCGGACGATGTCCTCGTACGCCTGCCAGAACTCGAAGAAGTTGAGCGTCTCGGCCTTCTTGATCGCCGCGACGACGAGCTGGCGGTCGCCGTTCGGCTTCACCAGGTCGATCGCGAGGCCGAGGTTGATGTGCTCCGGCTTGACCAGGGTCGGCTTGCCGTCCCGCTCGGCGAACGAGTGGTTCATCGTCGGCATGGCCTTCAGCGCCTGCACCATGGCATAGCCGATGACGTGCGTGAAGGACACCTTGCCGCCGCGGGCGCGCTTGAGGTGGTTGTTGATGACGATGCGGTTGTCGAACAGCAGCTTCACCGGGACCGCGCGGACGGACGTGGCCGTCGGCAGCTCCAGCGAGGCGTTCATGTTCTTCGCAACGGCGGCGGACGGTCCGCGCAGCGTGACGTACTCCGGGCCC
>DOWQ01000375.1 GCA_003519485.1 Streptomyces sp.
GTGCTGAACGCCGTGATCGCCCTGCCGCCGGGGGCCGCGCCCCCGCACGGCGTGGCGCTGCACCTGTGGGTGCTCCGCTCCCCCGAGTCGGCGGACTCGGTCGGCACCGAACTGCTGTTCGTCGATGCCGCGCAGAGCCAGTCCGACCACGCGGGTGGCCCGGTGGGCGCGGGCGGCGCCGGCAAGGCGTCGCTCGACTGGACGGCGCTGAGCGACACCGTACGAGCCGCCGTACGTGCCCACAGCGAGCCCAGGGCCGGCGGGGCGGGCCCTGCCGGCGGCCACGAGGACCGGCCGGGCACCAAGGCCGTTCCGGTCATAGACCTGCTGGACGACCAGGTCGACCTCACGCCCGCCCGCCATGTCCCGGTCGCGGCCTCGGTGGCGGGCGCCGGGCTCCGTACGTCCTGGTGCCGCTTCGACGGCCTTCTCGAACAGCTGAGTTCGACCGCCGCCGGCCTGTCCCCGCTCGAACTCAGCCAGGACGCCGGCAGCCAGGGCTCCACGACAGTCGGCGAGCTGGCCCGCGCGGGCGCCCTGACGCTGCATGCGGGGCAGTCACCGGCGGAGGGCACCGTCACCGTCCGGGAGGGCACGCCCGCCGACGACTCCGTCCTGTACCTGACCATTCAGGACCTGCTGCTGGGCAGCGCGGCGAGCGGCTGGCTGACCCCCGGCGACGTGGCCGAGGGGCACAAGGCGAGCACGCTCACCCTGACCGAGCCGACCGATGTCGTGGTCGTCGGCTCGTCCCGGGTGTTCGACGCCTGGGTCGACACGGACGGTCCCACGGCTCTGGGGCCGCAGATCCACGCGCTGCGGGCCGACGCGTCGGTCATCGACCCGTGGTTCCTCGCCGGCTGCCTGCGCGCCCCGGCGAACGCCCGCCAGGCCGGCACGCACGCCTCCACCGCTTCGCGGATCGACGTACGCCGCCTGCAGATCCCCCGGCTGCCGCTCGGCGAGCAGCGGCGCTACGGCGAGGTGTTCCGCCGCCTCACCGAGTTCGAACGCCTGCTGCGGGAGTCGGGCGGGCTGGGTGCGGAGCTGATCCAGGGTTTGAGCGACGGGCTGTCGGCGGGGCGGCTGTCGGAGGGCTGAGCTTTTGGGGGGCTCCGCCCGGGGGCGGGGTTACGCGGGCTGCGGGAACCCTGCGGTGCCGCTGCGGGGCCCTGCGGTGCCGCTGCGGTGGGTGCGGGTACGCCAGGGTTGCGGGATGTTTCCGGGGTGCGTCCGGGCGTCGCTCGAGGCGCGGTCGGGCGCCGACGCGCCACGCGGGGGTGTTTCGACCGCGAGCCCGTCTGCGCCGGTGCCGAGTTGTTCGGCGTGCCCAAGTTCGGTGGTGCCGGGGCCGGGCCCTCCGGAGGGTGGTCCTCCACCGCATATTTACGGCCGCGGAACCCCGAATCGAATCGGCTCGGCCGCGCTGCGTCCACAAATACACGTAATTGTTCCGGACCCCCCTCCTGNNGCGGTCCCGTCCCCTCCCGCCGTTCCGAGGCCGCGGGTCGTCTCGGGCATCAATTTTTCCCATCAAGGTCACTGATGCATACCCGGAGGGGGTATACAGTGGAAACTGAACGCAGAGCCCTCGACTCTGGAGGACGTCATGGACCACAGCACCCCGGACACCGTCGCACGGGCGCAGAGCTGGCGGATGGCCGCGCAGGCCACGCTCCACTGCCTCACGGGCTGTGCCATCGGAGAGGTCCTCGGCATGGTCATCGGCACCGCGGCCGGCATGGCCACGGGCACCACGGTCGCACTGGCCGTGGCCCTGGCCTTCTTCTTCGGGTACGCCCTGACGATGCGCGGCGTCCTGAAGGCGGGTCTTCCGTTCCGCGAGGCGCTCAAGGTGGCACTGGCCGCCGACACCGTTTCGATCGGGGTCATGGAGATCATCGACAACGCGGTCATGGTGGGCGTCCCCGGCGCCATGGAGGCGGGCCTCGCGAGTGTCCTTTTCTGGAGCGCCCTGGCCTTCTCGCTGGTGGTGGCCTTCTTCCTGACGGTTCCGGTCAACCGCTGGCTGATCGCCCGAGGCAAGGGCCACGCGGTGGTCCACGCCCACCACCACTGACCTCATTGTGAACGCACGTTGACGGTGTGCACTTCGTAAACACGAAAATGCGATCAGGGCACTGGTTTCGCCGCCACGCCTGCCGGCACACTGCGGCGCATGACTGCTGACGACGCCTTCGCCTCAAGGGCATCCCGCTCGCTGCGCGACCCGGAAACATTGAGTGCCCGACTGCGGGCCGTGCGGACCGAGCCCCGGGTGCAGCCGCTGAACGACTGGGTGGAGGGTTTGCGACGGCGCCTGGGCGGCGGCGAGTCGGTGCCCTGGTTCGACCCCGCTTCGGGGGGTGTCGAGGCTCGCAGCCTGTTCCTGCTGGAGGCTCCGGGGCCGAAGTCCGTCGGCGGGGAGGGCGCGCGGCGCCGCGCGGGCAGCGGCGTCATCTCCGTGGACAACGACGATCCGACCGCGCACAACTGCTGGACGCTGCGCAGGGAGGCGGGACTTCCGTACCGGGAGTCCGTGCACTGGAACATCGTGCCCTGGTACCTCGGTACCGACGAGCGCATCGCCGCACCGGGACGCGAGGAGGTCCGGAGGGCTGCGCCGTACCTGCGGCTGTCGGGCTGCCGCGGGGCATGGCGGTCTCTTCGAGCATGCCGAGTCGGCGGTGCAGCCCTGCGGCGGGCAGTTTCCCTGGCTCGAGGATCCGCGTGGTTCACGCGGACAGTGGCGGCCGTCCCCGGCCGGCTTCCTCGAGCAGCAGCTTCGCGGCCACCGTCGCCCCGTCGGTGCGGATCGTGCCTGCCACGGTCCTCGACCGCGCAAGCGTTTCGGGGGTCAGGGCCGTTCTGAGCGCGGCTGACAGAGACTCGGTGCTCGGAGTCGGGCCGTCGTGCGCCGCGCCGATGCCCAGGTCGGCCACCCGGCCGGCCCAGTACGGCTGGTCGCCCGCCTGCGGTACCACCACCTGCGGCGCGCCGGCCCGGGCGGCCGTCGTCGTCGTGCCCGCGCCGCCGTGGTGCACGACGGCGGCCAACCGGCCGAAGACGGCCTGCTGGTTGACCTCGCCGGCGACGAAGCAGTCGTCCCGGTCGTCGATCCGGGCCAGGTCCGCCCAGCCCCGCCCGACGAGTACGCGACGGCCCTGCGCGCGGATCGCCTCGATGGCCACCCGGGCCATGTCCTCCGAGACGAGCCGCATGCTGCCGAAGCCGACATACACCGGTGGTGCGCCGGCGTCCAGGAACGCCACCAACTCGTCCGGCAGCGGGCGCTCGTCCGGCAGGATCCAGGCACCGGTGTGCACGACGTCGAGGTCCGCCGTCTCCTGCCACGGCCCCAGGGTCGGGTCCGCCGCCAGCCACGGACGGTCGGTGAAGATGAAGTTGCGGACGTCGTCCACCCGTGGCAGACCGACCGAGGCCCGGTGGGCGTTGAGCGCCTCACCGTGCAGCGCGTTGAAGCTCAGGGCGTTCAGGTCCCACAGCACCCGGTTGTCGGTCACCTCCGGTGGGTACGCCTGGCCCGGCAGCAGCACCGCCGGCGGCGCGTGGTGCGGCGACGGCAGCATGAACGAGCAGAACGTCGCGTACACGTACGGGATGCCCAGCTTCTCGGCCGCCGAACGCGAGCCGAAGTGCGCGAGCCCGGTCGCCAGGAGGGCGTCGCATCCCTCAGCTGCCGCGGCGACGGGGGTGAACTGCGCGGCCAGCTCGGACACGCGCCCGGACGCGGCCGCCGCCGACGCCGGCCGCACCATCGAGCCCATCGGCGCTCCGACCGGCACCAGCTCCACGCCGACGCCTGCCAGCAGCGCGGCGAACTCCTCGTCCGGCGGCGCGCACATCCGCACGTCCGCGCCGAGTGCCTGCAACTGCACCGCGAGTCCCACCAGCGGTTCGACGTCCCCGCGTGACCCGTACGTCGACAACACCACACGCATTTCGCGACTCTCATTTCCGCAGATTTTGCCCAGTGGCCGATGATTCTGCTGTACGAACCCCGTCTTGCCGCAAGCCCCCCGGTGCGCTATACGTTGGGAGTGGAAAGGAGTGGGCACTCCCCTTTCCCTTCATCGTCCGCTCCCGACGGACGACCTCTCCTCGCGAAGCTGCGGCCCGCCGTGTCCTGCACGCCCCGATGTCGCGTGTGGCCGCCGTGACGGCGTGACGCCGTGCAACTTCTATGGCAGCAGAGGAAGTTGATTGCGCAACGGCGTTAGGCTGTGGGCTCCGTCCACTCCGAGGTGACGGGCAGCACAGCGGTACCGCGCCCACCTCGCGCGTCGTGTACGTCGACAACGACCCCATCGTGCTGACCCACGCCCGCACCCTGCTCGTCAGCACACCCGAAGGCGCGTCCGACTACATCGAGGCGGACCTCCGAGACACCGGGACCGTCCTGCGGGAGGCCGCCCGCCTCCTCGACCTGTCGAAGCCGGTCGGCCTCACGCTGATGGCCGTCCTCCAGTACGTGCCGGACACCGGCGATCCGCACGCCCTGGTCGGCCGCTACCTCGAGGCCCTCGCGCCCGGCAGCTGTCTCGCCCTGTCGCACCCCGCCTCCGACATCGCCGACGAGGAAGTCGCCGCTTCCATGCGGATCTACAACGAGCGGGCCTCCGCCCACTCCGCCGCCTCGCCCCGCACGCGGTCCGAGGTCACCCGCTTCTTCGACGGTACGGAGCTGCTGGACCCGGGCATGGTGCCGCTCCCCCAGTGGCGCCCGGCCCCCGGCGTTTCGGACACCGCGACGGTGCCCATGTGGTGCGGCGTCGGCCGGAAGCCGTAGCCGCTGTCGCAGCCGTCCGGTAGGAGTAGTGGTAGCTGTCAGCGTGCTGTGGCTGGGGCTGTGACGGGCGACGCCTTTGTCGCCTTTGTCGGCGTTTCGTACCCACCGCAGTCGCGTCGTCGTCCCGGTGCCCAGGTGAGGAATCCGCTCGCTCGCGTCCGTCGTGCCCCTGCTGGCCGCCGTGCTCGGGGCCGTGGCCAACGCGGTGATCGAGGCGGCCCGGAAGCCCAATCACGTCCTCAACACCTACGGGAGGCTCAAGCGCCTCCAGACGGGTACGGATCGCGACCGTGACTCCCCGGACACCGCGCGGCTCCAGCTCGAGGCGACCTGGGCGCTGCTGACGATCCTCCGCCGCGTGATGCGGGCCGACTTGGGCGTCGGCCGGGCGCCTGCCCTTCCGGCGGCGGATAGGGAGCCGGACACGGGAGCGGACACGGGGGCTCCCTGCGCGGACGCCGATCCGTAGGCCGGCGGGCACGCAGCCGGAGCGGAGGGCGGCACGGAAGGCGGTGCGGGAGCACGGTGCACGGAAGCACGGTGCACGCGGGACTTGGCGGGACAAGGCCCCGAGCCGCCCGGCGAGTTCAGAGTTCGCCGGCCGGCCGCGGGGCCGTGTCAGGACGCCGGTGCGGCGTCTCGTACGTCGGTCCGTACGTCGGTGCGCACGTCGCTCCGTGCGTCACCGCCTCGGCGCGGGCCGGTCAGTGCCCGCGCCGTGACGCGGTCAGCAGCGCTTGGAGCTGGCCGCCTGGTTGGACAGCGGGTCGCCGGCCCTCCGCAGGGATCCCACTCCGGCCGTGCACTCGCCGACCGTGTACGTGCCCAGGGACCAGTACTCCTGGCCGCTGCTGTTGAGCCAGGAGCGCTGACCGAGGATCTCGTCCTGGCTGTAGCTGTAGACGCCGACGGTGACGTCATAGTCGCTGTTGGCCTGCTTGAAGGAATCCCACACCCAGAGATATCCGTAGTTCTCGCCGCAGTTCGGTGAGTAGAACTGCTTCACGGAAGCGATCTTTACGCCGCTCCGGTAAATGTAGCCGGTCGTTCCGATGGAATAGGCGTCGGCACAGACACCCGCCGCTTCCGCCCTCGCGCTGGTCGGGTTTCCCGCCGCCGACGGAGCCGCTTCCTTGGCTTGCTGCCGTTCCGACGGCTTGGGCGCGGGGCCGCTTCCGGCCACCGCGACTCCGGCCGGCAGCATGGCGAAGGCGCAGGCCAGGGCCACGAGCGCGCGCTTGGTGTATCGCATGAGAGGTTTTCTCCTTTTCCGGTACCTGGTCACACGGCTCTTACGGACCGGCATGGAGCGACTCCCCCCGAGCCGCCTTTCCTGGAATGCGGTCCGCCGAATTCACCTGACATCCCGTTGGACAGCCGATCTTTCGGAATGGTTGCACTCACACCATCGAAAGCACTCGTTCGGCGCATCCTTCACCGGAATTTCATCCACCGGACCGTGCCTCTTCGGCCGGGCCGGCCGGAGTCCCGTACCGTACGGAGCCGTTCCCCCGGACCGGTCGCCCCGACCCGCTCCGGAGCGGGTCTTCGAACCGCCTTTCGGGCCCTCCGCGGCCCCGTAGACTGGCTCCCGCCCGGAGGCGGGAGACGGAGATCCGAGCTGCGAAGGGGCCGGTCGGTGGAAGCTGGTGAGCCCGGGCAGCGTGTGAGCATCCGGCAGGTGGCCGAGGCCGCGGGCGTGTCGATGTCGACCGTCAGCAACGTGCTCAACAACCCCCACCGTGTCGCCGCCGGAACCAGGCAGCGGGTCGGAACCGCCATGGAACGGGTGGGGTACGTACGCAACGGCGCGGCCCGGCAACTGCGCGGGGCCCCCAGCAGCGTCGTCGGCTGCGTCGTCCTCGACACGGCGAACGCGTACTACTCGGAGGTCGCGCGGGGCGTCGAGGACCGGCTCGTCGAGGCCGGCTGCATGCTCGTCCAGTGCAGCTCCGATGCGCGGGCGACGCGGGAGAGCCGCTTCCTGCGGTTGCTCGAGGAGCAGGGCGTGCGCGGCGTCCTGGTCAGCCCGGCCGGCCCGCAGCTGGGCCCGTACGTGCGGCTCAGCCGGCGCGGCACGCCGGTCGTGCTCCTCGACCACCCGCGCGACGGGGCCGACCTCTGCGCGGTCACCGTCGACAACATCGCCGGCGGGGAGCTGGCCGCCTGGCATCTGATCGGGCTCGGGCACCGGCGGATCGTCTTCCTGCGGGCAGCGCTGCCCTCCCGCTCCATCAGCGACCGTACGGCCGGCATCTACCGCGCGGTCCGCGCGGCGGGGCTGACGCCCTCGGAGACGGTGACGGAGATACCCGCCGACCCGCCGTCCGCCATCGGCTCCATGCGGACGGCGGTCGCCCGGCTGCTCGCGCTCCCCCGCCGCCCCACCGCCGTGATCTGCTTCAACGACGCGGCGGCGCTGGGCGCGATACGGGAGTTGCGGCGGAGCGGCGTCGCGGTGCCCGGCGACATGTCCGTGACGGGCTACGACGACGTGGAGTTCGCCGCCGAGCTGTCGCCGGGGCTCACGACCGTGCGCCAGCCGAAGTACGACGCGGGGCACGCCGCCGCCGAACTCCTGCTCGCCGAGGGGGAGCCGGACCACCGCCACCGGGAGCGGCTCTTCCGGCCCGAGCTGGTGAGGCGGGGCTCCACCGGCCCGCCGTCGCGGTAGCGGGGCCGTCAGCGCGGTAGCGGGGCCGCACCTGTGCCCCGCCTCCCACGCGCGGCCGCGCCCCCGGAGTCGTACGGCCGGGGCAGCGCACCGCAGACCCGGGGACGGCGCATCGGCCGGTCAGGCCGCACCGGCCGGGCGAACGGCGCGAGGCCCCGGGAGCACCGAAGCCCTCGGAAGCCCGGGAGCCTGGAACCCGGCGACCCCCGACGGACGGAACGGACAGAACAGACGGAACCCCCTACCGGGGAGCCAGCTTCTCGATCTCCGCCAGTTCGCCGGCCTCGAAGTCGAGATTCCGCGCCGCGGCGACATTGCTCTCGAGCTGTTCGACGCTGCTGGCGCCCACCAGCGCGGAGGTCACCCGGCCGCCCCGCAGGACCCAGGAGATGGCCATCTGCGCCAGCGTCTGGCCGCGTTCCCGCGCGATCTCGTTGAGCGCTCCGACCCGGGCCAGGGTCTCCTCCGTGATGCCCTCGGCGGTCAGGAAGGGGCTCGCGCCGGCCGCGCGGGAGTCCGACGGGATGCCGGCGAGGTAACGGTCGGTCAGCAGCCCCTGCGCCAGCGGCGAGAAGGCGATGGAGCCGGCACCCAGCTCGTCCAGCGCGTCGAGCAGGCCGTCCTCCACCCAGCGGTTGAACATCGAGTACGACGGCTGGTGGATCAGCAGCGGCGTGCCGAGGTCCGCGAGGATGCGGGCCGCCTCGCGGGTCCGGTCCGGGGAGTAGTTGGAGACTCCCGCGTAGAGGGCCCGGCCGGACTGCACGGCGGTGTGCAGGGCGCCCATCGTCTCCTCGAGCGGCGTCTCGGGGTCGGGGCGGTGGGAGTAGAAGATGTCGACGTATTCGAGGCGGAGCCGGCCGAGGCTCTGGTCGAGGCTGGCCAGCAGGCTCTTGCGGGAGCCCCACTCGCCGTACGGGCCGGGCCACATGAGGTGGCCGGCCTTCGAGGAGACCACGATCTCGTCGCGGTACGGGCGGAAGTCGCGGGCGAAGATCTCGCCGAAGTTCTGCTCGGCCGAGCCGGGCGGCGGTCCGTAGTTGTTGGCGAGGTCGAAGTGCGTGACGCCCAGGTCGAAGGCGCGGCGCAGGATCGCCCGCTGGCTCTCCAACGGACTCCCGCCGCCGAAGTTGTGCCACAGGCCCAGGGAGACGGCGGGCAGCTTGAGTCCGCTGCGGCCGCTGCGGCGGTAGGGCATGGCGTCGTAGCGCGTGTCGGCGGCGACGTGGTTCACGAGGCTCCTCGGGAAAGCGGGGCGGGCACGGGCTGGGTCCGGACCGGGTCCGGGGCACGGCACGCCCCGGTCCGGACACCGTACGGAACGCGGGTGCGGAAGCCACAGCCCGTACGTGGCGTACGACGGGGAGGGCCTTCGCGGCCTTGCAACGTCACACTAACCCGCCCGGGTGACGGCCGCGGGGCGCATGGATCCCTGCCGCAGCCACCTCCCCCGCCGTGACCTGCGCGGATACGGGCCGTGGCCCCTCGCGCCCCCACGCCCCGGACAACGTCCGGCACTACAGCCGGAGCCACACCTGGAGCCGCGCCCGGTGCCGTACCTCCGTCCGCTTGCGCGGCCGGCCGGGCACCGTGAGCCACGACCCCCGAGCCGCACCGCCGCCTCGGCAACCCGGAGCCCGACAACCGGGACCCGGCCAAGTTCGGCCGGTCGGACATCTTGACGGGACCTCGCCATTCCCATCACGATGCCGTGGGAGCGCTCCCATACGCCACCCCCCGCACCCCCGCCACCATTCACCCCAACCCTCCCGTGCGGAAGGACCGAGCCGTGACACACCATCCGCCTCTCGTAACCCCGGAGCGTGGCAGCCCACGCCGGGTCAGACGCCTCATGCTGGGGGCCATCACCGTCGCCGGCCTGCTGGGCACCGCCATCGCCGTCCCCGCCCTCGGGGCGGAAGCAGCCGCCCCGGAGCTGATCACGAACGGTGACTTCTCCGACGGCACCACCGGCTGGTGGTGGACCGACGGCAACCCGGGCGCCGTCGTGGACGGCCGGCTGTGCGCCGACGTTCCGGCCGGTACGACCAACCCGTGGGACGCCATCGTCGGCCAGAACGACCTCCCGCTCACCGCGGGCGAGGCCTACACCCTGAGCTACACCGCGACCTCCACGGTGCCGATCACCATCCGCACCAATGTGCAGATGGCGACGGACCCCTACACCGCGGAGCTCTCCTCGGCGGACGCCATCGGCACCACCCCCGAGCCCGTCGAGCACGTCTTCACCGCCGCGGCCGACCACGAGGCCGCCCAGCTCGCGTTCCAGATCGGCGGCAGCGACGAAGCGTTGACCTTCTGCGTCGACGACGTCTCGCTGACCGGCGGCGCCGAGCCGCCCGTCTACGAGCCCGACACCGGCTCCCCGGTCCGCGTCAACCAGGTCGGCTACCTCACCGACGCACCCAAGAGCGGCACCGTCGTCACCGACGCCACCGAGCCGCTGGGCTGGACGCTCAACGACGCCGAGGGCACCGAGCGGGCGAGCGGGACGACGACCCCGGCGGGCGTCGACTCGACCTCGCGGGAGAACGTCCACACCTTCGACTTCAGCGACGTCACCACGGCCGGTGAGGGCTACACCGTCACCATCGGCGAGGACACGAGCGAACCGTTCTCCATCGGCGGCGACCTCTACACGTCGCTGCGCTCCGACGCGCTCGCGTACTTCTACCACAACCGCAGCGGCATCGAGATCGAGGCCGGTCTCGTCGGCGAGGAGTACGCGCGCCCGGCCGGCCACGTGGGCGTCGAGCCGAACCAGGGCGACACCGACGTGCCGTGCCAGGAGGGCGTGTGCGACTACCGGCTCGACGCCTCCGGCGGCTGGTACGACGCGGGTGACCACGGCAAGTACGTCGTCAACGGCGGCATATCCGTGGCCCAGGTGATGTCCACCTTCGAGCGCACCCTGCACACCGAGGGCGCGAACGGCGAGGCGCTCGGCGACGGCAAGCTCCGGGTGCCCGAGCGGGGCAACGACGTGCCGGACATCCTCGACGAGGCCCGCTGGCAGATGGACTTCCTGATGCGGATGCAGGTGCCCGAGGGCGAAGAGCTCGCCGGCATGGTGCACCACAAGCTGCACGACCGCGCGTGGACCGGGCTGCCGCTGCTGCCCAGCGAGGACCCGCAGCCGCGCGAGCTGCACCCGCCGACCACCGCGGCCACCCTCAACCTCGCGGCGAGCGCCGCTCAGTGCGCCCGGCTGTTCGAGCCGTACGACGCGGACTACGCGGCGCAGTGCCGTACGGCGGCCGAGACGGCGTGGGACGCGGCCAAGGCCCACCCGGCCGTGTACGCCGATCCGACCGACGGCATCGGCGGCGGCGCGTACAACGACAACGAGGTGAGCGACGAGTTCTACTGGGCGGCCTCCGAGCTGTTCGTCACCACCGGTGAGGACACCTACCGGCAGGCGGTCCTGGGCTCCCCGCTGCACGGCGACGCCGACGCGGTGTTCCCGCGCGGCGGCATGTCGTGGGGAGCGACCTCCGGGCTCGGCGCGCTGAGCCTGGCGACCGTGCCCAGCGAACTGACCGACGCGCAGCTGTCGGACGTCCGCGGCATGGTCGAAGCGGCGGCCGACGGCTACGCGGCCGACGCCCGGAACTCGGCGTTCGGCGTGCCGTACGCCCCGGAGAACGACGGCTACGTCTGGGGCTCCAACAGCCAGGTCCTCAACAACATGGTCGTCCTGGCCACCGCGCACGATCTGACCGGCGAGGCCGGCTACCGCGACGCGGTGCTGAGCGGCATGGAGTACCTGCTGGGCCGCAACCCGCTGAACCAGTCGTACGTCACCGGCTACGGCGAGCGGGACTCGCACAACCAGCACCACCGGTTCTGGGCCAACCAGCTCGACCCCTCGCTGCCGAACCCGGCCCCGGGATCGGTCGCGGGCGGCCCGAACGTCGGCATCGACGACCCGGTCGCGCAGGACAAGCTGCAGGGCTGCGCGCCGGCGATGTGCTACATCGACGACATCGAGTCGTGGGCGACGAACGAGATCACCATCAACTGGAACGCCCCGCTGGCGTGGATCGCCTCCTACGTCGACGACCTCGGCGCCGGGGACGGCGACGAGGGCGGGGAAGGCCCGGGCGAGGAGCCGGTCGACGCGCAGTGCGAGGTCACGTACACCTCGTATCGCTGGAGCGGCGGCTTCACCACCCAGGTGACGGTGAAGAACACCGGCGCGGAGAAGGTCAGCCCCTGGCAGCTGAAGTGGACGTTCCCCGACGGCCAGCGCATCGGCCACACCTGGAACGCCAGGATCACCCAGTCCGGGAAGGACGTGGTGGCCGAGCCGGTGAGCTGGAACACCACGATGGCCGCGGGCGGCACGGTGAACTTCGGCTTCAGCGGTACGTCGAGCGGCGAGGCGGCCGACCCGTCGGCGTTCACGCTGGGCGGCAGCGGGACCTGCGAGGTGCAGGCCGGCCAGTGAGCTGAGCGGCGGACGGCCGGGGAGTGCCTGTCGGGCTCCCCGGCTGTCGGGCTGTGCGGCCGTCCGGTTTTGCGGCTTTGCGGTGACCCCGGCCCGCGCCCCGTGCCCGCGCCCTACGTCGCGTGGCGCCGGGCGCGCAGATCGACCAGCGCGACGGCGAGCGCCAGCACGACGAAGGCGACCGAGACCCCGAGGCTCTGGCGGAAGGCCGCCGCCCAGTCGCCTCCGCCTGCCGTGAGGTCGGAGAAGAAGACGCTGCCGACGACGGCGATGCCGGTGGCGGAGCCGATGCGCTGGCCGGTCTGGAGCACTCCCCCGGCGCTGCCGCCCTGGGCGGGCGGCACCGCGGCGAGGGTGAGCGTCTGGTTGGGGGCGATGACCGAGCCGCCGCCGAGGCCCGCGAGGAGCAGCGGCAGGAGTACGGCCCAGCCGACGTGG
>DOWQ01000153.1:0-6906 GCA_003519485.1 Streptomyces sp.
GCCGACGAGCGAGGGCGCCTGCCAGCCCCAGCCGGCGGCGAGGACGACGCCGCCGAGCCAGGCGCCGAGCGCGTTGGCGATGTTGAGCGCGGCGTGGTTGCCGGCGGCCCCGAGCGTGCGGGCGCGGCCGGCGACCTCCATGAGCCGCAGCTGCAGCGCGAGCACGAAGGCCGAGACCGAGATGCAGATCAGCAGCAGCACGACGGCGGCGGGGACCGGCGAGTCGGCGGCCCGGGCGAAGGCGGCGAGGGAGAGCCCGGTCGCGATGGTCGACCCGACGAGGGTGCGCAGCACGGAGCGGTCGACGAGGCGCCCGGCGACGACGGTGCCGACGAGACCGCCGACGCCGTAGACGAAGAGGTAGACCGGGACGGCGTCGGCCGGCAGGCCGGTCTGGTTGCGCAGGATCGGTGAGATGTAGGAGTACATCGCGAAGACGCCGCCGAACCCGATCGAGCCCACGAGCAGGGTGAGCCACACCTGGGAGTCCTTGAAGGCGGCGAGCTCGCTGCGCACCCGCGCCTCCCGGTCGGCGGCCTGGTGCGGGACGAGGAGCTGGACGAGCACGGCGGTGAGGACGCCGGTCGCCGCGACGAACCAGTACGCGGAGCGCCACCCGGTCTGCTGCCCGAGCCAGGTGGCGAAGGGGACGCCGGCGACGTTGGCGACGGGGATGCCGAGCATGATCCGGCTGACCGCCCACCCGCCGCGCCCGACCGCCACGATGTCGAAGGCGACGATCGAGGCGATGCCGAAGAAGGCCCCGTGCGGGATGCCGCTGATGAACCGGGCGAGCATGAGCACGCCGTAGCTGCTGGCCAGTGCGCTCAGCGCGTTGCCGATGGCGAAGAGGACCATGAGCCCGACGAGCAGCTCGCGCCGGGGCAGCCGGTTGCCGAGGACCGCGATGACCGGCGCCCCGATGACGACGCCGAGCGCGTACGCCGAGATCGTGTGGCCGGCGCGGGGGATCGTCGTGCGGATGCCCTCGGCGATCTCCGGCAGGAGACCCATGGTGACGAACTCGGTGATGCCGATCCCCACGCCGCCGAGCACGAGCGCGGCCAGCGCGACCCCGACCGGTCGAGCGGTGGGCGCGGTCCGGGACGAAGGGGGGATCACGCCCGACATCCTCCCCCAGGCTCGACGCCGCCCCGACCTCGACGGCACCCGCGACTGCCTAGGCTCGCCCCATGACGACCACGCAGAACGCCCCGCTCCTGACGTCCGAGATCGACATCGACGCCACGCCCGAGGCGGTGTGGCGGGTCGTCGCCGATCCCCGCGCCCTCGGTGGCCTGAGCCCCCAGGTGCTGCGCACCCACATCGTCGGCGACCGGCCGGTGGGCCTGGGCACCCGCATGGTCAACCTCAACCGACGCGGTCTGCTCGTGTGGCCCACCCGCGCCAAGGTCGTGCGCTTCGAGCCCTCGAAGGAGTTCGCGTTCCGCGTCAAGGACAACGCGGCGATCTGGTCCTTCTCGTTGTCCCCCAACGGTTCTGGTGGCACGACGGTCGTCCACCGCCGTGAGGCGCCGGACGGCACGACCCAGGTCTCCCGCACCCTGCAGGACAAGGTCCTGGGCGGCGTCGAGTCCTTCGACCGCGAGCTCCAGGCCGGCATGGCCCAGACCCTCTCCAACCTCAAGTCCCTGCTCGAGCGCTGACCAGCGAAGGGGGGATCGCCCCCCTTCGTCCGTCCGGTAGACCCCCGCAGGGATGGGTACTTCTCCCCATCGACCCGCACCTTCGCCGGCTCGTAGATTCATCGGTGTCAAACGGGATGGGGATCCTCGGATGGCACCGACGCGGGACCCGCAGGGGGGTCCCGGAGTTGACCGCAGGGCGGGGCTCCGCAGGGGGAGTCCCGCCCCTGCGTGTGTCCTCATGACGAGCGGTGTCGCGCCGGCCCCGTTTGTGTGACGATGACCTCATGTCGACACCATCAGCAGGGGGTCCGAGCGGCCCGAACGTCCCACCGCCGCCCGGTAGCGGAAACTTCGGCCAGACGCAGCCGCCGTCCGGTCAGTTCAACTCCCCGGGGCAGGGGTACACCGGACCGCCGCCCCCCGGGCAGGGGTACACCGGGCCGCCGCCCGGTCAGGGCTACGGCGGTCCAGGCCCCGGTGGGCCAGGCGGCCAGCCGCCGAAGAAGGGCATGGGCAAGGGCCTGCTCGCCGGCATCGCCGGCGGCGTGGCGCTCCTGCTGCTCCTGTGCTGCATCGGTGGCTTCCTCATCGCCCGCGGCGACGACGACGAGTCCTCGAGCACGACCACCTCGTCGGTGACGTCGAGCGAGTCGACGACGCCGAGCTCGACCACCGAGTCGACGACGGAGAGCTCGACGAGCGAGCCCACCACCGAGTCGACCACGGAGAGCTCCACGAGCGAGCCCTCGAGCGAGACGACGAGCGCCGGCGGTGGCGCCAGCTTCCCCGACTCCTTCGACGGCTGGACCAAGGGCCAGACCTCGGACGCGGGCGGCCAGGAGACGGCGGTCTACACCAAGGGCGGCGACACCATCTCGGTCGTCATCTCCGACTCGGTCAAGCCGGCCGACTTCGAGGCGATCTGGGACAAGGACGAAAAGGTCGGCGACCACCACTGCGGCACGCTGCGCTCCACGCAGCAGTGCGCCGGCGAGTCCGGTGGCACGACCTACCTCGTCACCTCCGTGAGCAGCGACTCCGCCAAGGAGGTCTCGGCGATCCTCGGCAAGCTGCTCGACACCGTGTGATCGACGCGTCACCGATCGAGAGGGCCCCGTCACCCGACGGGGCCCTCTCGTCGTGCCCGGCGCCATAGGGTGGACGCCATGGCACGGCACATCACCACCTCCATCGACGAGGGCATCGCCCAGGTGCGTCTCGCGCGGCCGGACAAGCTCAACGCGCTGACGCTCGACATGCTCGACGACCTCGTCGCCACCGCCCACGGCCTGCGTGCCGACCGACGGCTGCGCGCCGTCGTGATCTCGGGTGAGGGGGACGCCTTCTGCGCCGGGCTCGACTTCGGCTCGGCGATGAAGGACCCTCGCGGCATCGCGAGGCGCTTCGTGCCGCGACCGTGGCGGGGGACCAACACCTTCCAGGAGGCCCCGTGGGCCTACCGGCGGCTGCCCGTGCCGGTCATCGCGGCCGTGCACGGCCACTGCCTCGGTGGCGGGCTGCAGATCGCGCTGGCGGCCGACTTCCGCATCGCCCGCCCGGACTCGACGTGGTCGGTGCTCGAGGGTGCCTGGGGGATCGTCCCCGACATGTCGGGCGTGCACGCCCTGTCCCAGCTCGTCGGCATCGACGTCGCCAAGAAGCTGTCGATGACCGCCGCCAAGATCTCGGGCGAGCGGGCCCACGAGCTCGGCCTCGTCACTGATCTCGCCGACGACCCGGTGGGGGCCGCGACCGAGCTGGCGCGTGAGCTCGCCGAGCGCTCGCCCGACGCGCTCGCGGCGACCAAGCGGCTCTTCGACCGGACGTGGACCTCCGGTCCCCGGCGGGCATTCGCCCGCGAGCGACTCGAGCAGCTCCCGCTGCTCCTGGGCCCCAACACCGCCCGAGCCCGCAAAGCCAACCTCGAGCGCACCGCCGCCGAGTACCTGCCCCGCCAGCGTCGCCTCGTCCCGTGAGCGGTGGCCCGCAGCAGCAGACCGGCTTCCTCCCGATCGTCCCGGAGGGTCTCCCCGAGGGGTGGACCACCCGCGTCCCCGACGAGGGAGACGTCGAGGACCTCATCGCCCTCGTGTCCACCGCCAAGGAGGCCGTGGACGGCTCCGGTGCGGTGGAGGAGGAGCTCGTCGCCAGCGAGGCCGTGGGCGAGGCGTCGTGGACGCGGCGCCAGGTCGTCGTCGTCGACCCGGCCGGCGCGATCAGGCTCTGGGCCCGCGTGCACGACCGCGCCGCCGGTCGGTGCAACATCGACCTGACGACCGACCCCGCGCTGGGTGCCGAGGTCGAGGAGCAGCTCGCGCCGTCCGTCCTCGCCTGGGCGGAGGAGGTCGCCCTGAGGATCTCCCGCGGTCGCGGTCTCGGGGGCACGCGGCTGGACATGTCGGTGCACGAGGACGACGAGCGCCTGCGGGGTCTCCTCGAGGCCGACGGGTTCGAGCACGTCCGCACCTGGCTGCAGATGAGGCGGCCCACGCAGCCCGGCGACGAGGAGCTGCTCGAGACGCACCGGCGCGAGGGCGTCGTCGTGCGCCGGGTGGCCCGGCGCGAGGACGGCACGCCGGTGGCGGCTGACCTGCAGGCGGTCTACCGGATGATCGAGGAGTCCTTCGCGGACCACTTCAACTCCTACCGCGAGTCCTTCCCGGAGTTCCTCGCCCGGCTGCGCGAGGCGCCCGGTCACCGGTGGGACCACTGGTGGATCGCGGACATCGAGATGGAGGGGCAGTGGGTCCCCGGCGGAGCCGTCGCTGCGGCGGTCCTGCCGCCCGACGCGTCGGGGACCGAGGGCACCTACATCGACTACATCGGCGTGCACCGGCTGGCCCGCGGGCGCGGGGTGGCCAAGTCGCTGCTCCACGCGGTCATCGCCGACGCCGCGGCGCGCGGCCGCAACCGGGTCTCCCTCGAGGTCGACGCTGACAGCCCGACCGGGGCGGACGGCATCTACGAGTCCATGGGGTGGGTCACCCGCTACCGGACCGAGTCGTGGCAACGGGACGTGCTCGCCGAGGGCATCGACGCGCCCGTCCCACAGGCCCGCCTCGACGAGTAGCTCGCCGGGGCCGGGCGCGCGTCAGTCGAGGACGCGGGTGGTCTCGATCGTGAAGTCGTGGGCGCGCAGGCGCTCGACGAGCGGGGCAGCCATGGCGACCGCGGGGGTGAGGACCCCCCCTTCGCTGTCGAGGTCGTCGAGGGCGAGGCAGAGCGCGGCCTGGCCGAACATGATCGCCGTGCCGCTGTAGCCCGGGTCCGCGTCGGCGGCGACCGTCGTCGCGTACCGGGCGCCGGTGGTCGTGCTCGCGACCACCTCGACGGCGAAGCGGCCCCGGGTCCGCGACTCCTCGTCGGGACCCTCTCCCGGGGCGGGCAGGAAGCGGTCGACGACCTTGCGCGTCGGGCCGAAGGCGAGCCCGCCGACGAGGCCGAGCAGGCCCACCGTCATGCCGGTCGCCGCGAAGGGGGCCTTGGCGCGGGTGCCGAAGTCGGTCACCTCGTGGTAGCGGAAGGCGCGTCCGTAGCGCCAGCCCAGGAGCGCGTTGGAGCGGCGCACGACCCGGGTGTTGTACGAGGCCATGATGAAGGGGCCGGTCCAGTGGCCGTCCTCGGTGCGCCGGACCGGCAGACGGGAGCCGAGGCGGCCGAGGACGCTGCGGACCCGGATGTTCTCGGACAGCCCCGCGACGCCCGGCCGCAGCGCGCAGATGCCGCGCACCCACACATCGACCGGCACGCCCGCCCGCGCCGCCCGGTAGAGGGCGTCGATGACGGTCTCGTCGACCATCGAGTTGACCTTGATACGGACGTACGCGGGCCGGCCCGCCCGGTGGTGCTCCGCCTCCGCGTTGATGCGCTGCACCAGACCGTGGCGCAGCGACCTGGGGGCCACGAGCAGCCGTCGGTAGGTCTCCCGGCGCGAGTAGCCGGACAGCCGGTTGAAGAGGTCCGAGAGGTCCGTGCCGACCTGCGGGTCGGCTGTGAGCAGGCCGAGGTCCTCGTAGCGCCGGGCCGTCTTCGGGTGGTAGTTGCCCGTCCCCACATGCGCGTAGCGGCGCAGCGTGTCGCCCTCCTGGCGGACCACGAGGGACAGCTTGCAGTGGGTCTTCAGGCCGACGAGCCCGTAGACGACGTGGCAGCCCGCCTCCTCCAGCTGCCGGGCCCACTTGATGTTGGCCTGTTCGTCGAAGCGCGCCTTGATCTCGACGAGCACCAGCACCTGCTTGCCGGACTCGGCCGCGTCGGTCAGGGCGTTGACGATCGGCGAGTCACCGGAGGTGCGGTACAGCGTCTGCTTGATCGCCAGCACGTCCGGGTCGTCCGCAGCCTGCTCCAGGAACGCCTGTACGGAGGTGGAGAAGGAGTCGTACGGGTGGTGCAGCAGCACGTCCCGCTCGCGCAGCGCCGCGAAGATGTCGGGCGCGGACGCCGACTCGACCTCGGCGAGATCCCGGTGGGTGCCGGCCACGAACTTCGGGAACTTCAGCTCCGGCCGGTCCAGGGCCGCTATTCCGAAGAGCCCGGTCAGGTCCAGCGGCCCGGGCAGCGGGTGCACCTCGGCCTCGGACACCTTCAGCTCGCGGACGAGGCGGTCCAGTACGTCCGGGGCCATCGACTCCTCGACCTCGAGCCGCACGGGCGGGCCGAAGCGGCGCCGCATGAGCTCCTTCTCGAGCGCCTTGAGAAGATTCTCGGCGTCGTCCTCCTCCACCTCCAGGTCCTCGTTGCGAGTGACCCGGAAGGTGTGGTGGGAGAGCACCTCCATGCCCGGGAACAGCTCCGCGAGGTGCGCGGCGATGACGTCCTCCAGCGGGACGTACCGCTGCGGGGAGGCCTCCAGGAAGCGGGACAGCAGCGGCGGCACCTTCACCCGGGCGAAGTGCTCGTGGCCGCTGACCGGGTTCCGCACGACGACGGCCAGGTTCAGCGAGAGGCCCGAGATGTACGGGAAAGGGTGCGCCGGGTCCACCGCGAGGGGGGTGAGAACGGGGAAGATCTGCTGGCGGAAGAGGGTGAAGAGGCGGGCCTGCTCCTTCTCGGACAGCTCCGGCCAGCGGATCAGGTGAATGCCCTGGCCGGCGAGGTCCGGCAGCACGTCCTGCTGGAAACAGGCGGCGTGCCGGGCCATGAGCTCGCGGGACCGGTTCCAGATCAGTTCCAGCACCTCGCGCGGCTGGAGGCCGGAGGCGGAGCGGGTCGCCACGCCGGTCGCGATGCGGCGCTTGAGGCCGGCGACCCGGACCAT
>DOWQ01000153.1:6996-7200 GCA_003519485.1 Streptomyces sp.
ATCGGAGGCGACGGCACCGGCCACGGTGCTCGGGCGGTGCGCGGCGATGGTGCCCACGGACGGCTGGGCGTACGGCTGGGCCTCGGGGGGCGGCGTGACCTCTGCGTGCGGACCTGCCGCAGGGCTCCCGGCCGCGTGCGTGCCGGCGTTCGAGGGGACGCCCGGCTGGGCCTTCGCCCCGGCGCCGGGCGGCTGCGCCGGGGC
>DOWQ01000704.1 GCA_003519485.1 Streptomyces sp.
TATTTAAGAGTCACTACACTAGCCGGTGGTAGAACCGTCGCTCGGGGAGGGCTCGGATTTTCCCGCCGCAGCCTCCACGTCTTCCTTCCGCAGACCGGACAGACGCTGAGCGACGGCACCGATCCGCTCGAGGACAGCGCCGTTCTTCCTACCGAGCTCCTTGACCTCCTTGTCGCTGTACAGGCGCTCGAAGTTCTCGTCGACGAGCGACTTGGCGACGAGCTTTGCCAGCTGGTCGGCCATGTTCATCCGCTGGACGTTGCCGTTCGGGCCGAGGACGACAAGGCTCGCCTGGTAGGCGTTGCGCTCAGTGCCGGACATGCCGAGGACGCGGACGGTGCCGCCCCACTCGGGCACGTCGACGTCTTCCCACGCCCGGTCGTCGGCGGCGGTGATCTGGTCCTTGCTCAGAAGAGCCATGCGTGCAGTCCGTCCTACGAGATGGTGGGCTTACCGGTGACCTTGAACGTCAGGGACGCCGCGGCCTTGTCGTCATACGGGGACTCCGGTTCGAACCCGGTGATGATCGCCCCGAACGTCCACGTGGTGGCCGCCGCGTCGGGGAAGACGATCTGGTAGTTGCGGGGTTCGACGTCGTCGAAGTCGTCGACGAGCACGTCGTGCAGGTCCGGCTGGTAGTTGATGTCGACGGACACCTCGCCCGGGTCCTTGAGTCCGCCGAGGAACTCCATCCATCCGTTCGGCGAGCCGTGCGAGGTGACGTCGAGGGTCTCCCTGGACAGGCCCGGCCCGGACAGATTGGTGATATCGGCGAGTGGGGTGAAGGTTTCCACCTCCTCGCCGTCGCCGCGCTTGAGCTGAACTCCGAAGCCGTCCATACCGGCCATGGGGTGCCTCCTGGGCATCAGAAAACCCCGAGCCAGGAGGCACGGGGCGAAAGGGTGGTCGAGGGGTCAGTGCTGCTCTGTGACGACCCGGTACCGCAGAACCAGGTGCCGGATATCGCCCGGCGGCTCGGGGTCAGTGAGGGTCTGAGAGAACTCGAACCGTGTGGCGATCCAGTCCACACCGGGGATCGTGAGCGGCTGGTGATCCAACAGCGCCGTGATCCGGGCGCCGATCGCCAAGGCCTGCGCGTAGCCGCGGTACTGCGACCACACGTGCAGCGTGATGACCGTCTGCCGGCCGAACCCGCCGTGCCGGTTGTCCGGCGTCTCGATGGCCTCGCCGATCACGATGAACGGATACGGCACGTCCTCGGGCAGGTAGTCGTACACGGCATCGGCCATGTCTGTGAGCGTGGCGTCTCCGGTCAGGACGGCCAGTACGGCGCCCTGCACGGGGAGCATCGGGGACGGGGCGGTAGTCATGGCATCGCCCTCCTCACCTCGGCCTGAATCCGGGCCGCGATCTTGGTGCGTTCCGCTTCGAGCGCCGGTCCGAGCGCGGGTCGCGCCGGGATGCGGCGGGTGCCGTGCTCATGCAGGGAGGCGTACAAGTCATCAGCGTCCCACCACCCGACCTCCGCGCGCAGCTTGTCGTTGCGGAACCGGGCCTTCACGCTGTGCTGCAGGTTGCCCGTGTCGACCCGCACGTTCCGCGCCGTCTCGGTCCGGACCGCCTCGGCCGATTCCTTCAACGCCTTGAACGCGGCCTGGCGGATCACCGGAGCCAGCTCCTCCAGGCGCTCGCGCAGCGCGTCCAGTCCCTGGATCTCCACCCGGATCGGGCCGCCCCCGCCCCCGCGCCCGCGCCCGCCTCCTCGGCCACGCCGCCTGGCCATGCCCGCCCCTACCTCTTGCGCCGGTCGCGCCGGAGTGCGGCCAGCTCGCCGGCCACAGCCAGCATCCCCCACGCCAGAGCGCGCGGGATGTCGACGTCGACAGTTCCGAGACCGAGGAAGTCCTCTGCCCGGCAGCGTGCTTCATGCGGCTCGGTCTTCGGCAGCCGCGACGCGGCCTCCCCTGGCATCATGCGCCCAGCTCGAGGACTGCGACGGTCACCTCGGTGACCTCGTCATACGTGATCGCCGCCCGGCCCGACGTTCCGCGGAACACCGGCGCGAGCGGCAGAAGCCCGGACTTTCCGGCGGCCACGGTGAGGGTGGCGTCGGGGATGGCGAGCCCGGACACGGTGCCCGGGGTGACCACGGTGACGGTGTGAGAAACCGTGTCGCCGTTCACCACGGCGAGGAACCGCCCGGGCCCGACCGGGGCGGTATCGCCCAGTGCGGTCGCGGCGACGGCCGCACCCGCCAGGTTGGGCAGGCCGCCGTTCACGGGGATCTCGGTTACAGCGAGCGCGGCCATGTCAGCCACCTGCTTTCTGAATCAGTTGGCACGGGGCCTTGGAGTACACGGGGGTCGACGGCTGCACGGCGGCCAGAACCCGGAGGACCTGTGCCTGACCGAGCCTGTCCGTGCCGCGCAGCTCGTCGCCGCGCCGCACATCGGCGCGCGGAGAGAGGAACACGGTGTGGTCGTGCTCGCTGCCCGCCTGCTGCGCGAGCATCCGATCAGCGTTGCTGGGCTGGTCGACCTTGGCCCGGACCGTGCCGGACTGCTGGACGAACGTGGTCTTCTGCCCGCCGTACCCGTCGGGCGTCGCGGTCGGCCGCCACACTTCCAGCCGCCGGTTCAGGTACCGGCCGGGCCCCCTCACCGCGACCTCATGAGGGAAATCCCGCCGCCGAAACGGGCGGCCAGGCGCTCGCGCAGATAGGCGGGCAGCTCCATGTCGGTGGCCAGCCCGTCACCGCCGTAGGTGACCGCGTAGTCCCCGATCCGCTCCGAGGTGACGACCTGCGTGCCGAGGCTGGCCCCGTCGTCATCGGCCCGGTGTGAGGCCAGCGCCCCGGCGACCAGGCGGCCGACCAGGTCGACGATGTCGGCCGGCACCTCGGGCAGTCCGTGCGTGTAGGTGACCTCCACTTCGGACGGGCCGTCGGCCGCGGTCCATCCGCCGTGCCGCCACAGCCGGTCCGAGCGGAGCCGCCAGTCCGTGACCGCCACCCCGTCCAGCTCCACGGTGGTGACGGCGGTGATCGGCGAACCGGGCAGCCGCAGCCGCTGGTCCGCCTCTCCCTCCACCGTCACCGTCGATGTGGTCTGCGAGATCGGGGAGCCGGCCGCGTCGCGGACGGCCGCCGAGGCCACGGTCAGGTACCGCTCCACGATGGTGGTCTCGGTGTCGTCCACGGTGAGGCCGAGGGCGACCAGATCGGCCACCGTCGCCAGAGGTTCCAGTGCCACGGTGACCTCCCGGTCGTCAGCTGACCATGTCGATCAGGTCGGCCTTGGTGTAGTTCGCTGCATCGTCGCGGGACATGAGACGGCTGGCGACGACGTGGTCGATCCACGCGGCCTTCGGTGCGCTGACCGGCGGCCGGTTCGGATCCGCCTTCGCCACGGGGGGAACCTCAGCCGGTGCCGCAGGCGCCACCGGAGCGGGCGCGGCCGGAGCCGCGGCCGGCATGTCGTCGTCGAGGTGGCGCCACTCGCCGGTTGCGAGGCGCTGCGTGATGTCCTGCTCCGTGAAGGCCGGGCCGACGGTGACCATGAAAGGTGCGCCGGCCGGGCCCCGGAGACGGATCCTGTCCCCGGGCTTCATCAGATGATCACGTCCGCCGCGGCGAGACCCGTCGCGCGGACGACCTTGCCGCCGTACAGGTGGAGGCCCTTCACGATGTCCGCGAAGCCCTTCTCCTTACGGGTCGCCTCGGTCTTGTTGATCTGCTCGGCGAACGTCACCGCACCGCCGTAACCGGCGATGATGAGCTTCCCCGCGCCCGCGCCCGGCCCGTCCGGGGCGTTGTTCGACTTGCGGATGGAGAACCCAGCGGCCTCGCCGACGATGCCGTTACGGCGGGTCGCCGCCGCCGCGTCATCGCCGGAGACGAACCGGTCGTCCTTCAGCAGGAGCCCGTAGAACGCGGGGGTGACGACCGACCAGCGGCCCTCGTCGGGCACGTTGTCCTCGTCGAGGACGGTCCCCAGGTCGACCAGCAGATCGTAGGCCGCGGCCGCGGAATCCAGGGTCTGCTCGTCCACCAGGTTGCCCGCGTCGACACCGGCCGCCATCAGGCCGGCGACGTGCGTGTCGGCGACGTCGCGCAGCTTGTACGCCGCCTTGCGCGCCTGCTCGGTGAGGAGCGCGCCACCGTTGCGGGCCTGCCGCTTCTCCACATCGTCGACCTCGAACGCGAAGTACTTCGACTGGTTGATGAGCAGCGTCAGATCGGCGTCGTCGACGTCCTCGATCGTGATGTCGGTGTGCGCCGTGTACGTGCCGATGGTCGGCTCGGCCAGGGACGTGATGTGGACGGTGTCGCCGTACTGGGAGATGTCGCCCTCGTAGTCACGGTTGACCACACCGGCGGCGCCGTAGACGTGAGACTTCTCCAGCGCGACCAGCAGCTCGGCGGACCAGACTTCGGGGATGAACGTGGCAATAGCCATGGTGATGTACTCCTCGCTTGACCGGGATTACCCGGAGAATCCGAGCGCGTCGTCGAGGCGGCCCTCGGCCTTGGCCTTGACGATCTGCGCCGGTGACATGGTTTTGAGGTCAGCCCGGGACAGCTGCTTCGGCTTCGACGCGGTGCGCGCCGAACCTCCGTCGCCGGTGCCCTGGAACCTCTTCACCGTTGCGGCGGCGAGGTAGGGCTTGGACTTGATGAGGTCCTCGATCGCTTCGGCAACCTCATCGGAATCGAGGTCACCGTTCTCATCGACCTCGAACTGCTCGAGGTCGAGAAACTTGTACGCGTCGGCCGGGTCCGCGAGCTTCCCCGCGGCGGCCGCCTTCACTTCGGCCCGGACGATCCGGACGTTGGCCTTGGCGAGCGCGTCGGTCTCTGCCTTGCGCCGAACCAACTCGGCCTCGTCGACACCATCCTTATCCGCCAGGCGCTGCTCGAGGTCCCTGGCCCGGTCCCGCTCCGCACGCCACTTGCCCTTCATGCTGGCGAGCGCGCGCTTGCCCTTGTCGCCCAGATCCTCGGCGCCCTCCGGGTCCGGCTCTTCGTCGGCCGGCTCGCCGTCCGGGGCGGTTTCCTCGTCCTCGTCGGCGCCGTCCTGGTCCTCGTCCTCGTCGCCGCCGTCCGCGTAGAACACGGGGGAGAACGGGGCGAGGGCGTAGGGGCGGGCCCAGCCGGGCGCGTGCGCGCGGGCAAGGCGGGGCAGGGTGCGGCGGTTCATGGGTACTCCCGTTGCGGGTTGAGGCTCGCGCATTGCGCGCGGGCAGTGTCAGACGATGAAGCTGTGCTGCCGCAACAGCCGGATCGCATGCTCGCGATCGTCGGCCAAGCGGAAGATTTCCTCCGGCATCAGGCGCGGCGTCCGGGACACCCGGTACCGCCGGCCCGGCTCCTTCTGCAAGTCCTTCAACCGCTTACCGGCGATGCCGCGACTCGTCGCGCCCTCGGATGTGACCTGCAGCTCGCGGCCGAACACGGTCGCACTGCTCATCCCGCGGCGGGCGTTGACGACCTGGGCGAGGTCCGCGCCGGCGTCGATGGCCTTCACCCCGGCCTCGCCAAACGTCTTCCGCCGCTGGGCTGCGGACATCCGGTCGTACAGGTCCTTCCCATCGAACGGCTCCGGCCGGTGATCCTTCGTGACTGGCTCCATGCCGCAGTGGCAGTTCGGATGCCGCAGGAACGCGGTGCTGACGCCTCTGGCCCGGGTGCCGGCCAGGATCACGCACCGCGAACAGGCGCCGGACTCGGGAACCCGCACGTAGGTGGTGACGTCCCGGCGGGCGGCCATGCCGATCTGGTCCGCCGCCCGGCCCGTGTCCGCGATCGCGGTACGCACCACGGCATCGAGGAGCGCCTGGCCGCTGGCCATGGCCTGGGCCACCGGTTTGCCCTGGGCGACGAGCCGCAGGGCCGTCCACATCGGGGCCATGAGAACGCTCGCGAGCAGCCGGCCCGCACCGTCGACGCCGACCAGCGAGGCCGGGTCGATCTGATCGGCGTCAGGCCGCTCCGGGTCGGCACCCAGCAACTCGGCGAGCCAGAGGTTCGTCGACTGCGCGGCCGCCAACTGGCCGCCGGACACGATGGCCAGGACTCCGCCGAGCATGCCCAGCCACGAGCCGTAGATGTTGTGCCGGTCGATGCCCCGCCACGCCTGGTGAGTGGCCCGTGCGGTTGCCTCAGCCAGACGGCGGCGCGTCTCCACGTGCACCTGGGTTTCGGGTGACGGGCTCATGCCGCCGGCTCCGTCTCCTCGTCCGGCTGCATCTCCGTCTCCGGCTCGGCCGCAGCGGCGGGCGGGCCACCGCCCATCAGCTGCCGCGTGATCTCCGTGACCGGGTCGGCCTCGGCTTCGCGTTCCTTCATCGCCACAACGTCGGCGACCTCGGTCGGAGTGAGCCCGTACCGCAGAGCCAGCCACTCGAACGGGAACCCGAGCTGCTTGAGCTTCAGCAGAGCGTCCGCCATCTGCGCGTGCGAGCGGGACTCCGAGTCAGCCCACAGGACACGGCCGGACCGCAAGGCCTTGGCCTTCACGTCCTCACCCCTGGCCAGGGCGATCAGCCGCGCCACCTCGCGCAGACCCTGCCCGAACCAAAGCTTCTTCTCGTCGACCCGCTGCACCAGCCCGGTCTCCGCCGCGAGCAACGCGTCTGCGGACAGGTTCGCCATCTTCCCGATGAGGTAGTGCTGCGGAGTGCGTGTTTGCGCGGCGAGGTGCCCGACGGCGACCTCGATGATCCCGGTGTACGCGGCCAGATTCGCGGCCTGCCACTCCGCGATCTTCGCGTCCTTGCCGGTGATCCACGCGACCCGGTCGACCTGGAACTTGTCGAGGTCGACGGGCTGCGTCCCGATGATCTCCCCAGCGGAGTTCAGCTTCGGAATCACCGGCCGCTCGGCGCCCATGACCACGCGCTGAGGAAAGCTGGCGTAGTCCGACGCGGTGAACAACTGCGCCCACAGCAAGTTGATCGCGTCCTGCATGGCCGTCACACCGGCCACATCCGAGATCGGCTCGTCGACGAGCATCGGCTTGTTGGGCAGCTCCACCATCGGCACGACACCCATGGGGTTCGGCTGAGGGTTCGGCTCAGCCGCACCCATATCGCGGGGCTCCCACCCCTTCAGCTCCTCATCGACGTCTTCCATCTGAAACGGCTTCTGCCTACGGCGGAGAGGCCGGCAGAACTTCCACACCTCGGACGCCGTGTACAGGGTGGCGTACTCCTGTGCGCCGTCCTGCCACTCCTTCAGTGCCGCACGCCGCAGCCGCCGCGAACCGGGCTCGTAGGCGACGATGCACTGTGACGCATCTTCGAACGTGACCACCGGCATGTCCGGGTCCTTCGGGTCGCCCCACACCAGGACGAAGCACCGGGCTCCCGTCACCGAACCAAGAAACCCCAGCTGGCTATCGACATCCAAACCGTTGACCTGCCACACCTCCCACAGGTCCCGGTCCGCCGAGATCTCCCCAGATGCCTGGAAACCGGTCACCGTCAGCCGCTCCACCGGGGAGTCGGCGACCACCTGCGTCCAGTTGTCGGAGAAGTCGCGGTACCGCTCACCGTGGAATTTCGCGAACTCGGCCGACGCGAACTTCAACAGGTGATCGCCCCGGTAATAGGCGTTATGCCGGTCGATGTCGGTACGCCGCCGGATCAACTCGTTCTCCAGCTTTTCGACCAGCTGGAGAGCCTGCCCCTCCGTAGCCATGGGCCCTCCCTCATCCGCCGTAGTAGTAGGACACTTCGAGCTCGGTGAGCCCCGCGGCGATCACGTCACCGAGCGCCTCATGCGCGAGGATGCTGGGGATGGTCGCGTCGATCTTCTGAGACGGGCTCGCCTTCCGCAGGACGTACCGGTCGGCCGGCCGAGCAGCTGCCCGGGTGTTCGCGATGTGCGCCTCAGTGATCGGACACCCGTCGTGCGTGAACGCCGCCCCGTCGCTGTTGCGCTTCAGCACGTCGGTCCGCAGCCGCTCCGCCGCCTCATGCATCTGCACCGGGCGCCGGGTCTGCCAACGGATCACGCGCTCCTCTCCGTACAGGTCGACCCACTCGTCGACCTCCGTGTCCCAGTACGGCGGGTCCGCGTACAGCCGCACCACGTCGTAGCGGCGCATCAACTGATCCATCGCCGCCCGCACCTCGGCGCGCGGAACCTGCCCGCCGTAGTCGGCCGGATTCCAGATCGTCGGCTCGTCGTTGTCCCCGTAGGCCGGGGTGAACTGGTAGCCCGACATGGTCTCGGCACGGATCGCTGTCCAGTCGTCGACGTCGGAACCGTCGAAGCCCAGCACGACGCGCGTCATCGGGCGCACCCGCTGGGGCTTCGCCTTCGCCGCCCACTTCGCCACGTCCAGCCATGACGCGCTACCGGCCACGCACCGGTTCCCGAAGAACCGTTCGGCCTGCGCCGGGTCCTTCTCCATGATCTCGGCAGCCTCGGCCTCGATCGCGTCCAGATCAACGTGCGACGAACCGGCGTACACGATGCTGTGGATCTTCCGGCGGTCTCGCTTGTTGGCGTAGGACAACGTCTTCGGAGCCTGCGGGTGATACCGGAAAATGTCCTTGGCCTTGGCCTCAGACGTCGTCTGTGCCACCGAGTTCTCCGACGGATCCCACCCGTTCGTCGTCTCCATCGACCGGCCGCCCATGCCGGCCGCGCCGCGGCGCTGGGTCTCGGCGACCCTGCGCAGCTTGTTCGCCGTGGTGTACAGCCCGGTCTCGTCCTGCATCGCGAAGACGATCGGGTTGCCCAGCCTGCTCAGCGCGGACGAGGTGACGACGTCGATCCGTCCGTCGTCCCCGACCCGGGTGAACTCCTCGCCCGACTGCATCAGCCCGGCGAGCGGCCCCCGCTTCACCATCGACCGCAGCGGCCGGTAGACGTTCGCGACCTGGTCCTCGCTGGTAGCGGTCAGCTGGATCAGCGGAGTCGGCCACGTGATGCCCATAGGCTCGCCGGGCTCGTAGTCGTACCACCACCCGCACCCGCACCCGTGATCCGAGCATCGGTACCGCTCCCCGGCCTTGGCCCAACCGTTGAAGACGGCAGGGCCGGCTGCCTCGGCCAGCACGATCGTCGCCGACCACGGCCCCTTCCCCGTCTTCTGCGGGGCAACGACCAGGCTGCGCCGGTAGTGGAACGCGGGCGCCAGCTGGCCTACGCGCGCGGTCGGGCGCACCCGGTAGTGGTTGACCGTGCACCACAGCTGCCACGGGTACAGCTCCATGTCCTCACCGGCACGGAAACCATCCGGCACCGGGCAATGAGCCTCGATCCAGTCCGGGACGATCCACAGCGTGGGGAAGTCGACGACGAACTCGGGCCCCGCGTCAGGCCCCTTCGCCACTGGGCACGACCTTCAGCCGATCCCGGGCAGAAGAGCGCCGGGCAGGAGTGCCAGCAACCGGACCATTGGCGGCGGGCTCGTCGACCGCCGGGGCGATCTTCCACCGGTTCCGGTTCATGCCCGCCACGCTCAGCCCGAGGCTGTCGAGGTACGAGCGCACCATCTTCTTCACGTCCACCCGTGCGTCCGCGCGCTCGGCCTCGGCCAGCGTCCGGACGAACAGCGCGACCTCCAGCGCCTGGTCCATGTCCTCCCAGACCACCGCCTGCGGCTTCGCCCACAGGTCGTCCCACAGCTCCAGCTCACGGTCAGAAGCGGCCGTCAGCGGCCACTCAGGCGGCTCGCCCGCACGGCCTTCCGCCGGCAGTGTCCGCCAACCGCCCTTGTCCATGGACTGTGCGCTCTTCAACGACCGTGGATCCGGCGGCGGCCCGGACACAGCGCGTGCTCCACCACGAGGCATGTTGATCACTCCTCAACGCCGCGTTGCGCGACACCGATTGCCGTCACCTTGCGTGACAGCGGGGACCCTCTGAACCCGGCGGACCTCCTCGCGCCCTCCCCCGCGCTCTCCACCCCCGGGGCCGGTCGGGTCCCTCCCCTGGGTGGGGTCACGCGGAGTCACGGTCATCCGATGAGCATGAGCTGTTCGTTGCCTCCTCGATCGCCCTTGATCGAGTTGCAGAGGAAGTGTGAGGTCCGGACGTTGGCGGGTTCGTGGGTTCCGCCTCGTGCGAGCGGGATGACGTGGTCAAGGCTCGGCGACAGCGGGTGAGGGGCAGGTGCGGTCTTGCGTACTGCCTTGCCGCAGAGGTGGCAGCGCCATCGGTCGCGCTCGAAGATGGCCAGCCTTGAGACGGGAGCGACGAACGCGTCGCGCTCGCGTGCACGCCTGCGGTGCTCCTCCTCGCGCCGGGTATGCCGTACCCGGGTAGCCCTGCACGCCTTGCTGCATGTGCTCACCGTGTACGGCGTGGCGAACAGCTTCTTGCATATCGCGCATGTGGTGAAGAAGACGCGAACGCTGGGCCACTTGGCTCTGTTGGGTATGCGCTCGGGCATCGCGGGATGCCCTTGAGGTAGAGGACAGATGCTGGTGCCGGCCTGGTAACTGTGCATGGCCTGGGCGCATGAGCGTGAGCAGAAGCGCCCGTTCTCGCGTGGGGTCTCGTGTGCCGTTCCGCACCAGGCGCACGCGATGGGGTAGCGCTTCCGTGTGCCGTGCTGCTGCTTCCAGTGCATGGAGCAGAGGCCGCGGGCTCGATGGGCCCGGGCGCATCCGGGTTCGGTGCAGGTGCTGGGCATGGGTGTCTCCGGGTATGACGAAGCCCCCGACACCCGGAGAGGGTCGGGGGCTTCTGCTCGTCGTGATCAGCGACGAGTGCCTATGGGGTTGTGGTCAGCTTCCGAATGTCTCGGCTGCTGTCTTCCTGCTGTGGTGCCTCTTGCTCAAGGCTTGCCAGTTGCTCGGGTCGTAGCCGCGTGGTCCGAGTGGTCCGAGGCCGTCGATGTGGTCGACCTCTGTCGCGAGGTCGCGCTGCAGGGGGAGCAGGGATGAGCACTGCTCGCATTCGCAGTAGGGGTGATCTTCGAGGTAGGCGGTGCTGGCCTTGCGCCAGGACCGGCCGTAACCACGGCTGGCTGGGCTGGGTCTGGCTGCTGTGGTCTCAGCGAGGCAGGGGGGGCATCTGCCTTGGGGGGTGAGGGTCGGGCAGCCTGGCGTCGGGCATACCTGCATGGCCTTGCGTCTGGGCATGGTCACCTCCCAGGACTTCGCGGGCTGGTCCGTCGTGCTCGTACCTGCGCCATCCGTCCTCGGGCGGGAGCTCACGGATGTCGCGCACCCATTGGGTCTGCTGTTCCATGGCTGCCTCCTGGCGTGGCGAGGCCCGGCGGTGCGTGGTGCACGGCCGGGCCTGGGTGAGGGTGGTTCAGAAGTCGGGGCAGAGGTACTTGTGGACGACGTCCAGGATCTTCGCGCCGGTGTCCGGGGTGTTGATGTCGGGAAGCCGGGTGTCGATCGTGAACCGGCCGAGCGTCGACTGCACGAGCTTGTCCCTGTCGTCGGGGGACGCCTTGATGGAGCCGCACTGGGTCAGTCCTCGGCTCACGGCCCGGTCGTCCTTGCCGGGCTTCACGATGCGCGGGTCGATGGCGTTGAGGGCCTGGATGTAGGCGGTGGCCGTGGCCTCGTCGGGCCCGGGGGGCAGGCCGGCGGCTTCGCGCGCCTTGTCGCGGTCGGCTTGGCTTGTGCTGGGCTTCTCGGTGTCTTCCTCGGGGCTGTTGCCGGATGTGGCGACGATGGCGATCACGATGGCCAGGAGTGTGAAGACGGGGACGACGAAGAACATGATGATCTTCTTGTTGAGGGAGCGGCGGCGGGTGGCTTGCTGCGGCGTCATTGGCATGGGGGCAGTCTGGCGGGCGCTGGGGTGTCCGGACTGCGGTGTGGAGGGGTTGTGACAGTGCCGTGACGGGATTGTCCGCGCGGGGCAGTGCAGCACCCTTTTGTTGTCCTGCCCCGCGCGGAGTGTGTGGGCGCGTTGAAGGCCCCGTCACCGTGTGGTGGTCGGGGCCTTCATGAGTCTGCGGTGCGTATGTCTTGACATACGCCTCCGGGGTCAGTGTGACGATGCGCGTTCAGATTTGCAAGCGGTGTGCCTGCGGTCGGTGACCTGGTCGAACTCGTCGAGGTCGACCAGGGCTCGGCCGTAGTAGTCGTGGCCGTGCGCGGTGAGCTTCCCGCGGCGGAGCCATTGGCGGATGGTGCCCTGCTTGACGCCGGTGGCGCGTTCGGCGGCGATGGTGTCGATGAGGCGGCTCACGGGCTCAGGATGCCATTGGCTCGCCCCGGGGGTGCGCACTCAGTGCGTACCCCTGCTCGTGCCAGTGGCCATCGCCTCGGCTACTGGAGTCGGACGCGGAACAGTGGAACGCGATCTTGCAGGTGTCCCATCTGGGACACCTGACGCACGCTCCGTGATCGGAACCGACGGGCGCGTATACACGCGGTCACAGGCACCCGGGCCGGTCCACGACACGGGTCTCCTTGCCGGTGACGACTGGGTCCAGAGGTCTTGCCGTCAGCTCCAGTCGTGTCGATATCGACACGACTGGGTCCAACCCGCCGAGCCCGCCTTCGAACACATGGTCACCCCGCCGGAGCCGAAGGCCAAGCGGCGCCCGCTCCCCGAAGCGTTCACCGACGCCGGCCGCGACCTCACCCGAGCCGCCGAACGCCTCACCCGACTCACCGAAGACGACCGGTTCGCCAAGAACCGGGAGACCACCCACCACCAGGTTCCCGAACTTCTCGGCGCACTGGGGTCCCTGAAGAACCTCTGTCCCGCGCGCGCGGGGGACTCAATCGATGACGTCAGCAGTGCTGACCCCATCGGAGCTCTGTCCCGCGCGCGGGGGGCTCACGCGCTACTGAGTCATTTGACTCAGTAGCCGAAGCTCTGTCCCGCGCGCGCGGGGGACTCACAGTCACAGACCTTCAGGGCGAAGGTCTGTCGGCCTGTCCGTCGCGCGCGGGGAGCAGGGCCGCCATCACTTCCCCAAGTGGCGAAGTGATGCCTGTCCGTCGCGCGCGCGGGGGACTCACTGACCGACATCAAGTCGGTCTGTCAGATCCAGTCGTCCGTCGCGCGCGGGGGACTCTCGTTTGCGAGGGTCACCCCGACCCCCGCAAACGAGGCTCGCCTGCGCGCGCGGGGGACTCTCGGACCAGCCCTGCGGGGCCGTTTCCGGGGGTGCGGGCCGGAGGTCGAAACCCGATATCACCGCAGGTCAGCGATGGATCTTGCCGATGTCACCCCCGAAACCGGTTTCGGGCCGGGTCGAAACCGCACCCCCTTCCCGAAACCGTCCCGACGGGCCTACTCGGCGTCCTCCCGGTTCTCCGGCAGGTCGACGTACCGGACACCCTTCGCGCCGCCGCAGCACTCCCGGATGGTGAGCTGCCGGGTCGGGACCCGGTAGGGCTTGAGAGCGGCACTCAGGGCCGTGGACGCGGCCGTACGGGCCTCCCGGGCGTCCCCGTCGGCCATGTCCAGCCACGGCCCGTACACGTCCGCCCTGTACGCGGCCAGGGCCTCGACGAGCCGGTGGGAGTGGACGGCCTCGGCACCGTCCGGCCAGACCGCCCGGAGGTGGTCGACGACGGTCGTGCTGTCGACGTCCTCGACTTCCTGCCCGATCGCCTCACCGGACAGGGTGCCGGCCGCGGTACGCAGCGCCAGGGCCCGCTTGCCGATCTCCTCGGCCTCGGTCTGCTTGATGAACGCGGCCCGCACGGTGATGCCGTCGCGGCCGCGGGCGAGGATGCCCGTGCCCTGCTCGGTGACGCTGATCTCCGTGGCGCGCATCCCGCGCTCGTGCGCCCCCGTCCCCAAGACGTTGTTGTTGGCGCGCCAGTCCATGACGGCCAGGCACAGCCGGGTGCCGACGCTGGAAGCCACCCCGGTGGGCAGGCTGCTGGCGTCCGGGTTCTGTGTGAGCAGGATCAGGATGATGCCGTAGGCGCG
Source organism: Streptomyces sp. (assembly GCA_003519485.1). Taxonomy (GTDB): domain Bacteria; phylum Actinomycetota; class Actinomycetes; order Streptomycetales; family Streptomycetaceae; genus Streptomyces. The sequence goes on from DOWQ01000704.1 coordinate 13,835, forward strand.
GCCCTTCTTGATGAGCTTGGTGCACAGGGCCTCGGCCTCGTCGCCGTACTCGGCGTGGGTGAACAGCTCCTGCGCCTCGTCGACGACGATGACGCGCGGCCCGAGGTTCTGCTCGGGGTACTTCTTCTCCAGCTCGCGGGTGACGCGGCGTCCGTCTGGGGCGCGGCTGCCTTTGCGGCAGACTTCCTTTCGTTCTTGGCGGCAGGAAAAGAGTCCAGATCTGGACTCTTTACATCACTTACGGCGACAGGTGAATTCGGGGAGTAATCACGACCGGCCCCCGTCCACCACGTCGCGGCGCAGCTCGACAGCCTCGCGGCGGGACAGACCGAACTCCTCGCGCAGCCGGTCGATGGTCACCGGGCGGCCGGTCGAGATGACCACCCTCCGGTGCAGCCTGCGGGCCTGTCGCCGCAGATCGGACGGGGTGAGGGTGACCACCTCGGTGGCCACCTGCCGGGGCATCGCAGCGGGCACCGAACTGGTCACCTTGCGGGTCATGCCACTGGTCGCGTAGTCGTCCCAGACGAACGACCCCGGCGGCAGTGCGGCGACCGACGGAACGACCACCTCGAGCGGCGTCTCCTCCGCCCTCACGATGGCAACCTCGGCGGTCACCTCGAGCGGCTCCGGCTGCCACGGCGACGGCAGGGTGATGGTCGCCAGCGCCGCGGCGTGACGACGCGCGGCCAGCAGCTCCAGCAACTTCCGGCGCTGCCCCTCGTCGGCACCGGCCTGCGCCCGGCCCACGGCCACCGACAGACGCCGCGCGGTACGGGCACGGCCCCGGCCTTCCGGCTTCATCTCGGCGAGGCGCGCGGCCAGGGCGACGGCCTTCACCGTCCACCGGTCCCGCGTGATCTGCTCCGCCGACCGGTCCCGCACGGCCAGCCCGAGCCGCGAGAGCATCCGCTCCCGCGCCTCCCGTGCCAGCAGCGCCGGCAGGCTGCCCGAGTCCGCGCCCGGCCTGTGGTGCCGCAGCTCGATCCCCATGGCCAAGTGCCACAGCACCGCGGCCAGCACCGGGCCGACGAACGCCCGCACGGTGCCGCCGACGAACCCCGACTCGGCATACGCGGGGATGATCTGCACACCGGTGATGACCCACACCAGAACACCGGGCGTACCCGGGGCGCCGGTGGTGCGCAGGTTCTGCCGGGCCATGAGGGCGACGGAGAACAGGGCAGCCTCGGCCGCGGCGAACATCGCTGCCCGCTCCCACCCGCTGCCCATGTCCAGGTGGTTGGCGGCGAACCGCCACGACGTGTCCGCGCTGTACGCGGTGCAGCCGGCGGCGGCGATGGCCGCGGCCACCACAGCCCCAGGGGTACGGGCGGTGACCTTACGGGCCGCGCCGACGACCAGGGCGACTACAGCCCCGGCGACGGCCAGCAGCACCACGGCGACGATGGTAGCCAGCAGCGGGTGGGCCTGCGCCCACGAGAGGATGAAGCTCATCGCTGGCCCCCGTTCTGGAGCTGGGCGGCGAGGAGCGCGCCGACGCCCGTCGCGGTGAGGCTGTAGGCGATCGGGTCGTCATCGACCGGCCGGGACTCGCAGGCCGCGGACTCCAGCTCGTCGACGCGGGCCTGAAGGCGGTTGATCCGGTCAATCAGCGCGGGAATGTCCGTGCTGGTGTACAGCGACCATGAGGTGCTGGTGCGGGAGGGCTCGCTCATCGGGCACCGCCCGACCGGGCGCGGCGCAGGGCCTCGTCCATGTCCGGGTCGCTGTCGCCCGGGTGCGGGGATACGCACACGGCGGTGCGCATGAAATGATCGGTCATGCCGACTCCTGGTCTAGTCAGGTGTTCGGTGAGGGGTCGGGCGACGCGCGCGCCTCGGGTGTTCCACCACCCGGGAGCTGTCGTCCGGCCCCGCTTCTATTCGGTTTTCGGGTACTTCTTGATCGCGTCGTTGATGGCGGTGTAGCTCCGGCCGAGCACCTTCGCGACCTTGTAGGAGCTGCCAAGTTCGACTTTGCCGTCGGCGAGCGCCTTGCCGCGCCGCTTGAGTGCTTCGGCGAGGTGTGACTGGAGCTGTTCCACCAGCTCGTCCTCACGCTGGAACCGGACCCGCCAGGGGTCTTCGTTCACAACGGTGAGACTATCACGGGGGGGTGCGATAGTCACGTGGGCTCCACAGGCTGAAGCGTCTTGAGCATCAGGAAGTCCCGCGCCTCGTACACGCATGTGCACCACGGGCAGACGAGCCGCGTCTCGCCAGCCCGGTGCCGCAGCACCGCACCGCAAATGACGCTGGACGCGTCCACCGCGACACACTGCCCGATCCGCCGACCCCGGTCCGGGACCACCCCCACGATCGACAGCGCCGCGCCCTCCGTCTCGCGCACCTCGCGGGCAAGGTCACCGGCGGCCGGGTAGCTGGCCGCGATCCAGTCCAGGCTCATCCCAAGCCAGCGGGCGGCGGCGAGGACCCGCCGCTCCACACTGCCCTCGATGGCGGGCTGCCCCCAGCCGCGTGCCCGTTGCACGTCGGATCGCCACGACTCCAGCACAAGAGCGATGCCCCCGTAGCGGAGATCGAGGACCGCCTCGTTCACTGGCAGCGGCGGCGCCGCGCGCCCGCTGGAGACACGCTCGGCGCCCGAGCGGGCTCCGGGGGCCAGGAAGCCCTCCAAGGCCCTGTACGCCACGGGGAGCCGCTCCAGGCGCCGGGCCGTCGCCAGCGAGCACGCCGAGCAAAGGTAGCCGTCGGTCTCGTTTCGCTCGCAGAGTTGGCAGATCATGCGGAGACCTCCGGGCCGCAGAGGCGACCGCGGGAGCGACCCCGCCCCTTCTCGATCATGTCGCGCATGTTGTCGGCATGCGTACCGAGAGACAGATGTGCAGGATTCACGCAGGGAGGGTTGTCGCACGAGTGCATGACCAACAGCCCTTTGGGGATCGGGCCGTGGTGCAGCTCGTAGGAAAGGCGGTGAGTGCCGACGGTCCGCCCGTCGTCCCCCTGGATGGAGCCGTACCCGTGATCTCCGCGAGCCGCCGTCCACACCCAACAGCCTCCGGCAGCCGCCTTGTCGACGCGCATCCAGAATCGCGTCACTGCGTCCTCGCGCGGCCGGACCCCAAGGAGATTGCCGTGGCGCAACTGTCGTGAGTAGTGCTTCTGGCAGAGGCCGACCGCATAGTGCTTGCCGTCACAGGGGTCGGCCAGGCAGGTGTCCGCGTACTTGAGCTTCTTGTGACCTGAGATGAAACGGACGGGCTGACCCTTGGCATGGCCTATCCGGCGGTACGAGGCGGGAGCCAGTCGGGTGGGCTGGCCGCATCCGCACTCGCAGATCCTGACAAACTGATCCCGATCGGTCATGCCGCGCCCCGCTTCTCGACGGCGGCACCGCGGGCGGCGCGGCGCTGCTGGGCGGCGAGCATCCGCTCCGCGCGCTTGCGGGCCTGCCGCCGGTCGACCATGTTGAACGTGAGCACCACGGCGAGCATGAAGTACGTGCCGATGCTGAAGCCGATGGCGAGGAACTGGATCTCCTGGTCGGTCATCGGGTTCTCCTTCTGTGATGTGCTGGTGGGTGGCCGGCCCCGATACCCGCGGGGCCGGCCGTTTGCGTCAGGCGGCGGATGCATGGCCGAGGCGCTCGATGACGCCCGACACCCGGTAGATCGCCTGAAGATCGGACACGTCTCCTGCCGTACTGCCCGGCGGGACGGGGACCCGCTGATACCGGCACCAGCCGAGCTGCTTACGGCTCGGCGGCCGGACACGCCACGGCGCGGAACGCTGAAAGAACGCGGCGGGCGCCATCTTGCGGGCGTGTGCCTCCGTCCACCGCATGGCGACACCCAACGGCGCCTCCGGGTCCTGCTGCGGCGTGCGGACCCCCTCATACGCTGTCCACCGCCGGATACGGAACATGCCGGGTCCAGAGCCCCGGACCAGGAACAGGAAGCGGTCGTCGTGGAGCGGCACGAACCAGGTACCGCGGTCCGTCTGCAGCCAGCGCACCGGGGAGCTGTGAAAGAGGTCGACGTCCTTCCACTCGACTCCGCCCAGCGCGGCTGAGGCTGCTTCATCGGCGTCATCGGCCGCCTGGAGGAGAGACCGCTCGTCCTCCGGCTCGCCGAGGTCCTTGCCCGTGAGGTCGACGATGGACGCCAGCTTGTGCCGGGTGGAGGCGCCCATCACATCGAGCAGCAGGGCGTCCTTCTTGCCTTCGTGGAGTCGCAGCGCCCGGCCGGCCATCTGGCAGTACAGGCCGGCCGACTTGGTCGGGCGGGCGATGACCGCGCAGGACGTCCACGGCGCGTCGAATCCCTCGGTGAGGACCATGCAGTTCGTCAGCACCTGCACGTCGCCGTTCCTGTACCACTTCAGCGCGGTGGCCCTGTCCTCCCTGGGCATGTCGCCCCAGATCGTGGCGGCCACGATGCCGATGTCGTTCAAGGCGTCCGCCATGGACTGCGCCGTTGCGACGGTCGGGGTGAAGACGACGCCCGCCCGGTCCGCCGCGAACTGCCGGTAGGCGTCGGCGACCACCTCGGCGGCGCCGGAGTCGTCGAGGGCTTGGGCGAGCTGTCCGTCCTGGAGGTCGCCGGCGCGGGACTTCACCTTGTCCAGGTTCAGTCCGTCGACGACGACGCGCTTCCCGCGGACATCGACCAGGTATCCGTCGCGGATCATGTCGAGGATGTCGAGGGTGAAGACGACGTCCTGCCATACCTCGGCGAGGCCGCCATCCGTCCGGGTCATGGTGGCGGTGAAGCCTGCGGTGGGTACGCCGCGCCAGGCGCCGAAGTGTTCGAGGACCGTCATGTAGGTGCGGGCGGCCGCGTGGTGGCACTCGTCGACGATGAGGAGGCCGATGTCGCGGATGGCTTCGCGGCGGCGCTTGACGGCGAGGGTCTGGATGCTGGCGACGATGACGTCGGCGTCCTGGTGTTCGTCGCGTCCGGCTTTCACGATGCCGACGCGTAGCTGCGGGCACACGGCGCGGATCTTCTCGGCGGCCTGCTGGATCAGTTCTTCGCGGTGGGCGATGACGAGGGCGCGCTGCCCGTTCAGCTGGCCGAGCATCTGGCTAACGAGGTTGGCGAAGACGACGGTCTTCCCTGCGCCGGTGGGCAGGACCACGGCGAGGCGGTTGTTCGGGCCCTGCCAGCCGGTGGTGAGGGCTTGGAGGGCGGCCGTCTGGTACGGCCTGGGCTTGAATGTTTCAGGCAGTTCGGACATGACGGTCACCTCAGATCGGTTTTTGCAGGGAGTGCAGGGAGTTGCAGGGAGCAGCGCAGGGAGTTGCTCGGGACTCCGGACCTGCTTCGACCTGGGCTTTTGCAGGGAGGCAGGGAGTTGCAGGGAGTTAGCTTCAGCCTTACGTACCGGAGAGCTTGTAGTGGAACGCGACGCATGTATGAATGCGCATGATGCGCATGACGCATGTGACGCCCGTGTGTAGTAAGGGGCTGGAGGCAACTCCCTGCAACTCCCTGCTCCCCTGCATATCCGCACGTCAGGGGCAGTGCAGGGAGTTCGCAGAGTCCCTGCGCAACTCCCTGCAAGGTCCCTGCACTCCCTGCATCGGCCCACTTCGCGGCCGGCGTCACGACTCGTCCCGGCCGGTGCCGCGGTCCTGGTGAACATCCACGCGCCACGTGTTCTGGCAGCGGTGGGAGTCCCAGACCTTGACGACCTTGTGGGTGCCGAAGTAGCGGCCGTCTCGGGCCTTGAGCCAGAAGCCGAGGGCGTTCGCGGACGGAGGTTCGCCGGTCTTCGCCACGCGGGGCACGTGGTCGGAGACGGCGCTGAGGACTGCGCCGGTCGTGACGGCCTGGTCGCCGAGCTTGGTACGCCACATGGTGAGGAAGGCGGACCACTCGACAGCCTCGTCATCCATCTCGTTCGCGCCGGTGCGGTCGGCCATCCAGCCGTTGACCCCGAGGTGCTTGAGGATCCCGGCGATCATGCTGGCCCACTCCGAGTAGTCGCCCTTGCGGACGCGGACGATGGGGGCGCCGGCGGCCAGCCAGCTGCGCACGATGGTGACGAGCGCGGCGACGACGGTGGAGGCGTTGGCTCGGAGCCATGGCCGCAGGTCCCCGACCTTGAAGCCGTCGCGCTGGTCGGGGTCGGGGCAGTCGGGATCGAGGCGGACCCACATGACGCGGCGACCGTTGTCCCCGCCGGTACGGAGGCCGTTGCCGGTAGCAATCCAGAGCCGGTCGTTGGGCATCGTGACGGATGCGGTGCTTCCCAGCACGCGGTCGCCCCAGTACTCGGCGGTCAGCAGACTGCTGAGGACCGGGGACTTGATGATGTAGCCGTTGGGCAGGTTGTCGAGGACGACGACGGGCTGGCCGGTCGTGTAGAGCTGGGTGGTGATGGACTTCCGCAGCTCGGTGTCGTTCTCCGGCCACGGCGTCTCGCTGATCCCGAAGAGGTACAGAAAGATGTCCTTGAGCAGGCTCTTGCCCGAGCCCATGGTGGTCGCGGTGAAGACGAACATCGGCGTGGTGCCGTAGAAGTACGGGCGCAGGATCGGCGTCAGCAGTGCCCCGAGGAAGTGCGCCTTGTCCGACGGCTCCTTCCAGGGGAAGTCCGCGAGCATCATCCCAAGGACGATCTCCTTGGCCTTCCCCAGCGCGTCGTCGGTGACTTCGGGGCGCAGGCGCCGGAGCTTGACACGCGGCTGGAGGTAAAGGCCGGTGGGCTTGTCGTAGCCGGGGGCCTGGAGGAGGGTGCCGTCGGGGCGGACGACGGGCGAGGTGACGATTCCGCGAAGGGGAAGCAGCGGCCAGTCCTTGCGGCCAAGGATGGTGCCGCAGGTCTTCGGCATGAACAGCTCGCGTACCTCTTGGGTCCCTTCGGTCAGCGGGTCCCTGACGACCTGGTACGTAGTGACGTGGTCGGCGAGATAGGCACGCAGGTTGTCGGTCGCCAGCTGCTTGATGAGCGGGTTGCCCTGGTCGTCTTCGTACACCCAGCAGGGCCCGCCGGATCGCTTGTACAGGTCTGGCAACTGCTCGGCGGCCATGATGTCGAGGAGCCCGTCGATGGCGTCGGCCTCGTTGGTGATGTCGAGCTCGGGCATCCTGGGTTGCACGACCCGCAGGTCCGGGCCGGGCGCGGGATCGGGAGCCTCGGCCGGGATGGCGTCCGGGTCGAGGGCTGATGAGCCGTCGTTGAAGTGGCCGGCCTGCTGAGGCGGCACGGAGTTGAGGCGACGGCGGGTGGGTTCCGAGCCGAAGCCACGGCGGCGCAGCTCGGCGGCGGCCTGCTTGAAGGCCGTGTTGCTGGTCGCCCCGTAGTTCAGGTGGGTGAAGGCGGCGAACTTGTCGTAGGGGACTTCGGCCTCGAAGGTCGTCGAGGTGCTGAAGACGTACAGCCGGTCACGGTCCTTGGAGTGTCCGGTGGTGGCGGAGATACCGCGGTCCTTGCCCTTGCGCCGCCAGTACGTGGTGCTGTTCAGGGTGAAGACCGGGTCGAACTCGTCGCCGATGATGTCGGTCCAGTCGACCTTGTTTTCGAAGTCGACCCCGGGGCGCACGGCGCCGGCGGGCAGTTCGCGCTTCGGGCGCGGCGCGGTCTTGGCCCTCTCCTCGCTGGGCATGGCGTCGACCGCCCGGCAGAGGGCGTAGATCGCGTCCAGGTCTTCCGGTGCGACGACGGCCATGGTGGAGGGGCCGCCGGAAAGCCGGACGTACGGCTTGCCACTCGGGTGTGTCGGGCCGTGCGATGGGGCGATCACCACGAAGCCGCCCTCGCCGCGGGTCTCGATGAGGACCCGCACGATCTTTGAGTTGGGCTTCTCGGCGAGGCGCTGCCGCTCCTGGTCGGTGTACTCCTCCTCGCGGGCTGGCCTGGATGCGAGCTTCTTGTTTCCGGCCGCGGGCCTGCCCTCGACAATGACCTTGAAGTGGACGCCGCCGGACGGTGACTGGTCTGCCCAGCCGGTTGTGACGGCCTTCCAGAGTTCGCCGAGCCCGGAGTTTCCGGCGATCTCGGTGACCTTGTTGAGCAGTTCCTCGTCCATGGCGCGGCCTTCGAACTCGATCAGTTCGATGTTGCCGGAGACCGCTCCGGTGACGATGCCGATGCCGGTGCGGGTGCTGTCGCCGAACCAGCGGTCGTGCTCCTCCGGGGTGGAGCGGGCGGACTTGTACGGGGTCCAGGAGCGGACGTCGGGAGCCTTGGTGCCGTCGGCCTTGACGGGGAGGACGCAGAGGCCGGCGTCGTGCATTTCGCGGGCGGCGTCCCGCAGGTTCTGCTGGAGGGTCTCGCTCACGGACGGTTCTCCTGGGGGACAGCGCAGCGAGTGCGATGTACGGACTGGACTGTCTGGGTGAAGATCGCGACGGGTTCGGCTCCGGTGACGGGGCCTTCGGTGGTGCGGCAGCGCAGGCACTCGTAGCGGGCGCGCACGCCTTCGAGGTCGACGTAGAGGGCGCCGGAGATGATGGTTCGGCCCTGTCTCATGCCGCCGTCTCCTGTTCGCTGGGTGCCAGGAACGCGGCGCGGATGACCGCGCGCTGCCGGTCGGAGAGCGGCGGGGCCTGGGCGGCGATGCGGTGGATGCGTGCCCAGTACGCGGCGTCTCCGTGGGTGGCGCCGGCCGGGCGGCCGAGGACGGTGGTGTCCTCGGCCGTCGCGACGTTCTTCTGCTCGATCACCGGCGGGCCTCCGCTTCGGCGAGCTTGTCGGCGAGGCGGTCGACCGCGTCGAGATGCGCGCGGATGGACCCGGTGAGGGCATGGACCTCGGCGGGGGTCAGCTCGTCATCCATGAAGAACACGACGGGATCGGCGCCCTTGCACCCGTTCGGCAGGTCGTCCTCGGCGAACAGGCGGGCGTCGAGGGAGCCGCTCGGATCGGCGGCCTCGGGGAGAGCGACGTCGCTGCTGGTGTGCACCCCGTGCTCGCCTATCTGGGAGCACCAGGCGTAGGGGCAGGGGAGGAACGTTGCCTGGGCGCGGTCGCAGAGGGCGAGGATTTCCGTGCGGCGGGCGGGGTCCATAACCGTCTGGGCGTGGTCGCGGGTGTCGGCGATCGCCTCGAGCTGGTAGTCGCGGACGCTGGGCCGGCCGGTGGTGTCGGGGTGCGGGACGCGGCTCTCGACGGCGGTCTTGACGGTGTCGAGGAACTGGCGGGCCGCAGTCTGCGGGTCGCCGGATTCCATGATGGTGCGGGTGATCTCCGCGGCGAAGGCAAGCTGCCGGGGGATGGGCGGGGACGCGGTGGGGACGCGCTGAGCGGTGACGGGCATAATGGACATGAGGACGTTCTCTTTCCGGCGGCGGCGCTGACGGGCACGGGCGGGGTGGCTAGACCCCGGTCGGCCCTGGCGTCGCCGTCTTGCTGGTTAGGTGCTGGCTGTGATGGGTGCGTTCTCGACAGGCGGGGCCGGGCGGCTAGGCCCGGCCCCGTCACCGTTGACGCTGGTGGTCCCACTGGCGGGGACGTAGGGCTTGAGAAGCTTTGCCAGCTCGCTGAGCTCCAGCACCACGGCTAGGCGGTGCAGGGACTCCAGGGAGAGCTGTTTCTCGCCGCGTTCGACCTTGGACAGGTGCCCCGGGTCCATCCCGGAGCGTTGAGCAACAGTCCGCAGGGTCAGACCCTTCGCAGCGCGAACAGCGCGCAGCGGAGGATGAGCCTGCACAGAGGATGGTTCATCTGGCATGGAGGCAGCCTACGACTAAAAGTGGCTCCTATGCAACACAATCCCGCCTGGATGCTGTCTCCCATTGCTTGGCTGTTGCCTACGGGTCTACATTGGTTGCATGCCTGAGACCCCCACCTCCCGCCCGTCCGAGAATGAGTCCCATCCCGGTTCGAAACCCGCCCCCGCCGTCCTGACGGTCAACCAAGTCGTCGCTTACAACGTCGCTCGTGCACGCCGCGCCCTGGGGTTGACCCAGGCAGATACAGCGGCTCGTCTGGAAGAGACGACCGGGAAGTCGTGGAACGCTGCCACTCTCGGGGCGGCGGAGCGATCTTTCGATGGTGGACGAGTGCGCGAATTCGACGCGAACGAGCTGGTCGCATTCAGTATCGTCTTCGGTCAGCCCGTCGCGTACTTCTTCATCCCCCCGGACCTGGGCGAAACCACAGGAATCTACTTTCTCGATAACAGAATCGCTGGTTTGGGCGGCGATGGAGGGAGCGATGAAAAGTTCGTCGCCCGAGGTATGAGCGAAATGGATTTGCTGGCGAAAGCCGTCCCTCTCAGGTTTTCCGCGCAAGTCGTGGATGATGTGAACCGGGTGTTGGCTCTGGGGGACCTGATGTGGTCTCCAGGTGCTTCCCGCGTTGAGCATCGACGTGAGGAGGACACGGTGGACTGGTCCGATGTGGTCTCAGCGAGGGACCGAGCGGGCAATGTCGGGGTCGACGTGGGTGTGACTCCTGACAAGCCTCGTGCTGACGGCAAAACCCTGCGCTCCAAGCCCCCCCGTCTTTTTGCGGGAGACAGTCCCGTGAACCAAGAAGAGTTTCGAGAGCACTTGCGAGTAGCCATCGTGGAGGCGGTCCATGAGGTGCTAACACGAACTGAGGGAAAAAGGCCAGAGTCGTAGATCGACGGGCTGAACACGAAGGCCGGACTCACCCGTAATGAGTCCGGCCTTCGTCGATCAGCGTAGCGGCGGCCACAGACATCCTTTCGGCCAGAACGCACGAAGGCCCCCGTCACTACGGGGGCCTGCTGCGTCCGGGCACGCCGGGCGTGCCGCCGACTATGGCAGGGACGGCCCGACAAGTCCAGCGGTCAACACTCAGGTGCGCCTGGCCCTCTCTTCCACTCCGTCTCGATGGCCTGGTAGTCGAAGTACCCGCCGTCGGGCATACGCCCGGGGCGGGGCGGCCGCAACGTCACCCGCAGCAAGGACCGCAGAACCGCACGGCGCCGGTCCAGCGGCAGGCTGTCCCACACCTTCCGCACATCAGGTACACCGACCAGGCCGACGAGCGGATCCTTCACCGCGGCCCGGCCCAGCTGCGCGGTGATGCCTTCGAGCTGGGCGCGCGCCGTGTCCGAGCCCTCGGTGAACTGCGCCATGTCGATCTGCCCGGCACCGAACATGCCCGCCATGTCGGTTAGGCGTCGGCGGATCCGCTCGCTCTCCGCCTGCAGGCCGGCCACGTCGACGCCGTCGGCGGCCGGGGCCAGGAGCTCACCCGCGTCGTCCCGTGACAGGCGCTCGATGATGAGGTCCTTGATGTACCGGTCGAGCGTCTTGGCCTTCCTGCCTCCCCCGTGCTGGTCCTGGCACCGGTAGCTGGGGTGGTTCCCGCCGCCCGTCCGGGTGCACTTCACCGTCTTCGTGCACCGCGGGTACCCGCACTCGTAGATCAGCGACCCGAACCACTTCGGGGTCGGGCCCAGCGTCGTCACCCGGGACGGGTTGTTCAGGATCGCCACGACGGCGCGGAAGCGCGGCTCGTCGATGGCCGCCTCCCACTTGCCCTTCCCGATCTCCTCGCCCCTGTAGACGGCGATCCCCGCGTTCCTCGGGCGGAGCAGCAGATCACGCGCCGCCTGGTGGTCGATCGGCTTGCCCGTCGTGGACGTCAGCCCCTTGTCGGCGAACCATCGCACCAATCCCCGGATCGACCCGCCGGACAGGATCTGGTCCGTGCCCGCATCGAGGGCCGCGGCTTCCTCGGGGACCAGCTTGTTCATGTCGAGGACGGGCACGTCGATCTCTTCGCCGGTCCCCTTCACGGTCTTCTTCTTCGTCTCGCCGGTGAGCATCCCCCAGCCGAACGGGCGGATCCCGCCGGACCAGAGGCCGGCCTTCGCCTTCTGCCGGCGGGCCCGGGCGACGCGATCGCCCTTGTGCTCGGACTCCTGGCGTGCGACGGCGCCGAGGATGCGGGCGGTCATCCGGCCGGATGGTGTGGCGAGGTCGATCTTGCCGGCCTGGACGGTGTGGGTGGACACGCCGCGTCGTTCGCACAGGTCGATGTACTTCTCCAGCTCGGTGGGGGAGCGGTGAAGTCGGTCGGTGTGCCAGGTGACGACGATGGTGGCCGTGCCGTTGTCGAGGTCGGCGAGCATCCGCTGGTAGTCCTTGCGGGCTTTGCCGCTGTACGCGGACACGTCGTTGTCGCTGTACGTCTCGACGACGTTCCAGCCGTTCCGTTCGGCGAGCGCCTCGCAGTCCTCGCGTTGCCGGTCCACGCCGAGGCCGGCGCCGGTACGGTCCTGGGAAATTCTCGTATAAATGACTGCGCGGATGCGTTGATCACTGGGCGTGTTGGTGGCCGTCATGGGTGAAGTGTGCCACTACAGAGGTGTCTTGGCCCATGAGTCGTCAAGACCACGCTGCTGTCCAGCCT